>JBATYB010000060.1:0-2244 GCA_049673825.1 Methylocella sp.
GTTTTGTTCCCCTCGGCAGACGCGCTTGGACCAAGGACAGTCGTATCCCAATTCGACTGCGCGCGATTCGAAAGATCGCCGAGCAGGCAAAAAACCACCAACTCGCTCGGGATCTCTATATCGAGGAACGCAAGGCCGAACGCGGCGTCTATTGGCATCAACTGGTCGAAGAGCTGAAAAAGGCGCCAGAAGAACTCAAAAAGAAACTAGAAGACATCGATGAGCAACAAAGGGAGGTTTGGTCGAACTCGCGACACAAGAGGAGGGCGCGCAACGCCCACCGGCTCGGGATTGCCGTCAAAATTGCGCGGCTCTCGGTCCACGGCCTCTGGATCGTTGTCATGGGTGTCTATTGGGCGCTTGCCGATTATGGCCGCAGTTTTGCGCGGCCCGCCGCGTGGCTTCGATTGAGCGGGTATAGCTTTTACCGGCTTTATCTTTGGATCCTTGCGGCGCTCACGGCGAAGGCAAGCCCGTCCGACATGGACAGATATAAGTAATCGGCGCGGACGCCGGCACTTGGCAACGCCGTGCCGTTCGCCGGCCCCTTGCCATCGACGCCGAGATCAAGAAATTTCTGTTCCGCGCAGGCGATGCCAATTGCCTGCCCATTCCCCCCGAAGGTTTTCAATTGCTGGTGGTCGGGCAAAACCTCATTTCGATCATCCTCGTGTTTTTCATCGGCCTCGCGTTGCGCAATTATTTCAAGATCAAGTGATACGATTCAGTTACCCTTGCAAGCCGAGCGCCGCCTTCACGCGGCGCGAATAGCCATAGACGTCGTCGCGCAATTGCAGCGCGCCCGATCTGTCCACGAAGGCGGTAAAGTACTCGAGATAAACCGGCAGGGGTTTTGGCAGATAGACATAGCGCTCCTTGCCGCCGATCAATTTCTTGACCCGCTGCTCGCTCCAGCCATTGCCGAGCACCGTTTCGGCGAAGCGGAACGGGTCGTCGACGCGCACGCAGCCATGGCTGAACGCCCGCTTTGCCGAGGCGAACAGCTTGCGCAGGGGCGTATCGTGCATATAGACGGAGTAATCGTTGGGAAACACGAATTTGATCCGCCCGAGCGCATTGCGCTCGCCGGGCGGCTGGCGCACGACGAGATGGCCCGCGCGTGAGAAAACCTCGTATCCCAGCCGGTGCAGATAATCTGGATCGGCGGCAAGGCGGGGGAGCATCTCCTTGCGGATGATCGATTGCGGCACGTTCCACGCGGGATTGACGATCAGAAATTTCATTGTGTCGGAAAACACCGGCGTCGGGGTTTCCTCCTTCCCGACGACGACGCGGTTGCGCTCGATCACCTCGCCATGTTCAATGACGACGGCTTCGTAGTCGGGGATATTCACTTCGATGTGGGTCTCGCCCATGTCGCGCGGCATCCAGCGCCAACATTCCATATTGGCGAGGATCTCGGCTTCGAGATGCGAAGTCCGGCCGCCGGAGAGGGCCCTGACGGTCCGTGCCGTCAAATGACCCGAGGCCGGCAGACCGTTGGCTTTCTGAAAACCGGCGACCGCCGCCGCGATCCTCGTGTCGTAGACAAGATCTTGGGCGGAATCCTCGGCTGGACCTCGGGGAGCCTCGAACTCCCCATCATCGAGGCCGAACCTCGCACGAATGAGAGGGACGCGCGGATCGCGCATGCCGGGGCGCAGAACGGGGCCCGCCGGGATCGCTGGGTCGCGCCCGGCCACGCCGCGCCCGCGGCGCAACTGAAGAAGCTTCTCCCGCAGCGCCGCATAGGCCTTTTGCGGCGGATTGAACCGGCGCAATTCCTCGCCCGCGTCTTCTCCGGCGGTCGCGACAAGCGCCAAAATGACGGCGGGATCGGCGACTTCCGGCTCGACCCCGATCAAGCGCGAAATCATCCGCGGGTCGACCCGGCTTCCGCTCGCCTGGCGGCCGTAGGCCACGACCGCATCGCTAAGGGCGAGATCGGCGGCGGCGATTTCCTCGTCTGTGGCGAGCGAAACGGCTTGCGGAATTCCCTTGACGTCGAGCCCATCGTCGGCGGCGTGTTTCAGCCGTTCGATCGCCGGGGCAACCGCCGCGTTGGCCGTGCCGCCGTTAAACCAGAGCGGCGCGAAATCGCGCAAGGCGTAAAAGGCGGCGATCGCCTCGCGCTCCCCGCGATGCGGGAGGGCCACCGGGCCTGGCAAACCGAAACGGGCCTCAAGCGCGGCTTTGAGCGCCGCGTTGACCGGAGGCAGCGCAGGCGCGGAGATTTCATCGGAC
>JBATYB010000061.1:0-4251 GCA_049673825.1 Methylocella sp.
CCTCGGCCCGCGCCTGGCTGAAAATTCAAGAGGGCGAAGGCTTTTCAAATTACCTCTGGGGCTTTTTCGACGGCCGGACGATCGAGAACCATTATCGCGACGTGACCGAAATCCCGGCGCAAACCCCCCTCTCGATGAAGATAGCCAAGGATCTAAAATACAAGGGCTTCAATTTCTGTGGCCCGACCGTCGTCTACGCCTTTTGTCAGGCGACCGGCATGGTGAACGACCACCTCGTCACCTGCTGGCGGCACGCCGAATGCGCGTCGCGATGAGCGACGCCCGGGCGTGGGTCCGCTTGCCTTCCGGCAAACGGCTCGATCTCTTGAACCCGACGCCGTTCGATTGGGAAGATAAGGACTTGGCCTTGGGCCTTGCCCGGACCTACCGTTGGGGCGGTCACTCCGCGTGGCCCTTGCCGCTGCCGGTGGCGCAGCATTCGCTTCTGGTTCTGGCCTTGCACCGGAGCCGCTTTCAAGGCGCCTCGAATGCCCTGGTGGAGCTGCGCGAACTGCTGCATGACGCCGACGAAGGCCTGCTCGGCTTCGATTGCATTTCGGTCGTAAAGCCGTTCCTTGGCGAGGCCTTCCGGACCCTGACCGCGCGGTTGGAAAGCGCCGTCGCCATCCGCTACGGTTTGCCGCCCTGGACGTCCGGGGAGCGAGCGGCACATAAGCGGGCCGATCGCGTGGCCGCCGCCTCCGAGGCGGTCCATGTCGCCGGCTGGACGCAGGGCGAAGTCCGCAATACCTTGCGAATTCCCTACAACGCGCTTCCAGCCGATCCCTTATGCGATGTCTACGGCGGCAAAGCCTGGGAACCTTGGGCGCCAGCGCTCGCCGCCGAGCGTTTTTTGGCGGAACTTGAACGCTTGATGTCGGCCAACGGCGCGGCTTGGACTTAAAAATCGCGTGAACTGGCGGGCGATTCAGCAAAAACGACGCTTCCGGAGTTCCCGTCGATCCAAATCCGGTCTATGGAAGGGCGCGATTCTTGCGCATGGCGCGGTACCAAAAGGCCCGGTTCGATGCCCCGCATCCACGTCTGCCCGCTTTCAAAACTGGCGGAGACGGTCCGCGCGACCGGCGCGCAAAGCCTCGTCACGTTGATCGATAAGGGAACGCCGGTCAGGCGCCCCGCCGGGATCGCGGCCGAAAAACATCTTGTCGTCGTCCTTTCCGACATTGTCGCGGAACTCGAGGGCCATACGCTTCCGGACAAATCCCACGTCGAGAAGCTCCTCGCCTTCGTGCGGCGATGGGACCAGACGGCCCCTCTGTTGATCCATTGCTGGGCGGGCGTGAGCCGCTCGACGGCGGCGGCGTTTATCGCGGCCTGCGCCTTGCGCCCGCATCAGAATGAGGCCGAGATCGCGCAAGCGGTTCGGGCCAATTCGCCGACGGCGACGCCGAATGTGCGGCTCGTTGCCATCGCCGACGCGATGCTTGGGCGCAACGGGCGGATGGTTGCCGCCGTCGAGAAAATCGGCCGGGGTTGCAATTGTTTCGAAGGCGCCCCTTTTGTTCTGGAGTTGCGTTGAATCGGAACCGCGGCTAGAGCATTCATGAGCGAGGCCGAGGCCGGTTCGCGTCAGGACAAAGCGTGAAGCCGAAAAAAGAGACGACCTTGCCCGCCACCGACGCCGATATCGCCAAACTGTCGTTCGAGGATGCGCTCAAGGAACTCGAACAGATCGTGGACCAGCTCGAAAAAGGCACCGTCGGGCTCGAGGAGTCGATTGCAATCTACGCCCGCGGCGAGGCTTTGAAGACACATTGCAACGATTTGCTTCGGAACGCCGAGCAGAGAATCGAAAAGATTAGTTTGGGCGCCGACGGCCGCCCGAGCGGAACCGAACCGCTCGACGTGGAATAATTCCGAGGGGTGTTCTTGGCTGAGCCATGGCTCCCCACGCGGAGATAACACGCCGCCGTTGTCCTTTGCCATTTCCGAAATCGAAATCCAACCGAGGTTTGATCCCATGGGTGATTATGCGGTCGCCGCGCCGCCGCTCGTATTGCTTCCCGCGCCGCCGGGAAAGCCTTTCCCGGTCCGGCGCATTTTTTGCGTCGCCCTGAATTACAAGGACCACGCCAGGGAGATGGGCGGAAATCCCGAGACCGATCCGCCGTTTTTCTTCATGAAACCAGCCGGCGCCATCGTCCAGAATGGCGGAACGACGCCCTATCCGCCGGGCACAAGCGATCTCCAGCATGAGGTCGAGCTTGTCGTGGCGATGAATAGGGGCGGGTGGAACGTTCCACCCGAAAAGGCCGACGATTTGGTTTTCGGCTATGCCGTGGGTCTCGATATGACGAAGCGTGATGTCCAGACAGAATTGAAGAAAAAGGGCCGGCCATGGGAAATGGCCAAGGCGTTCGACTTCTCTGCGCCCTGTTCCGCCATTGCGTTAAAAACCCGCACCGGCGTGATCGCCCGAGGCAAGATGGAGTGCAGGGTGAACGGGCAATTGCGGCAAAGCGGCGATCTCGGCGGCATGATCTGGGGGGTTCCCAAAATCATCCATTATCTTTCGCGGCAAGTCGAAATCGCGCCGGGCGACCTCATCTTCACCGGCACGCCGGCGGGGGTCGGACCCGTCGTCAAGGGTGACAAGATCGAGGCCACGATCGCGGGATTGGCGCCGCTGTCGATCGAAATCGGATGAGTCTGCCCTTCGTGGATCGTGCTCTATTCGATATTGCTTCCCACGTGCGTCTTGGCGGCGGACTGTGGCTTGGTGTCGAGTTCCTGGATCCGTTTCCACGTATTCGACTGCGCGATCATCCGCCGGATCGTGGCGACATTGGCCGCCGCGTCCTTGGCGTCGAGATCGCGCCGCCCCACCTCCTCGGCGCTCGCGAATTTGCCTTCGAGGGCAAGGACGAGAGCGAGATTCTGGCGCACCGGTTTGTCGGCATCGTGCTGCGCCGCGGCTTCTTGCAGCGCCGTTTCGGCTTGCGGCAATTTTTTCGAAAGCGCGTAGGAAAGTCCGAGATTGGACAAAACATGCGGCTGAGCCGGCACGATTTTGAGCGCCTCCGCATAGTAGGCTTGCGCTTGCTCATGATCTCCGAGCTGATCGGCGACCGAGCCTTGCGCGGAAAGCACGGACCAATCCGGCCGGTCGGGGGTATGGGCATGAGCCAATACCCCGGCCGCCTCGCGCGACCGCCCGGCATCCGCCAAGGCCTTGCCATAAGCGCCGAGCACCGCCTTGTCCTCGGGGAATTTGATCGCCAGCCGTTGCAATACCGCAACGGCCTGCGCATTTTCCGTCATGCCGCGCAACGCCCGCGCGTAATTTAGCGCAATTGCCTTGTCGTCCGGGTTGCGGTCGTATTGGCGTCCGAGTTCCGCCGCGCTCCGCCGGCTATCCGGCCCGGATGCGCCGCCGATCGAGCCGGTGATGTCTTGCAGATTGCTGGACTGACAGCCGCCGAGACAAAGCGCGGCGGCCAAAAACGTTCCCCGCATGGCGCCGGCCGCACGCTGCCGCGGCCGGCTGTTTTGGCCGAGAATCACGATATTTCGTCGATTCGATTTCATCAGGTCCGCCATGCTCTTGCGCCACGCCTTGATTCGCCCCGGTCTTGCGTATCATCGGCTATGAACCCTGAGCATGGCTTACGTGGCCTTGCCGCAAGGCGCGGAATTTTTTCGCAAATTCGCAAACGGCCCGAAAAGCCGCTTTTCAAGGAGTTATCCATGTTGATCCGGAGCGAACCCTCGCAAGGAGCGGCACCTGTCTGGTTTGTCACTATGGCACCTTGGCCAGAAATCCGGGCGGGCCTTCCGGAGCCGGGGCAAGCTTTCGCCGCCGGAGAGGCTCAAAATGTTCCGATCTCCCGCGGGTTTTGGGAGAGTCTTGCCGGGTTTCATCGCGTGGAAACCGGCAACAGGATGCGATTTATTGCGGGTCCGCCGATGGCTGGGAACGCGAACGGGGAGCTTTGCGCCGAGCCCGTCGAAGGCGGCCCCGCGTGATCGGCGCCGCGAAGGGGCGAAGCTGGCCAGAGGTTCCACCCGCAAATCCGGGCGGAAATTGCCAGAGGAAAGTCGCAACCGCCGACCCGGTCATCCTTCCTCGATGTCTTGAATGATGTTGGCGACGGCACGATCTGCATATTCGACATCAAGACAGGCATTAGCGGTTTAGGATCGAGACATATCTACCAATATTGGAACGAAGCCACAAAAGCATTCGAAGTCGCGCAGTGGATTTACATTCTGGAGGTCAGACCCTGATGG
>JBATYB010000062.1:0-8812 GCA_049673825.1 Methylocella sp.
ATTGGGAGGAAAACGAATTCGGAATAGGCCGCTTGCCACATGAGAAAATTCGACAGCCGCTGTTCGCCGGACGTGCGGATGATGAGATCGGGATCGGGAATGCCCGCCGTGTCGAGATGGCGGGCGAATTGCGTCTCGTCGATTTCGGACGCCTTGATGAGTCCGGCCGCCGCCTCTTCCGCCAAAGCCCGCGCCGCGGCGGCAATCTCCTGCCGGCTTCCGTAGTTGAAAGCGACGATCAAGGTTAGACGACTGTTGGATTTTGTCAGGTCCTCTGCCTCGTCGAGCAAGGCCAGGATGTCGGCTTTCAGATTGGCGCGCGCGCCAATCACCTTGACCTTGACGCCGGACTTGTGCAACTCCTTAAGATCGTTGTGGATAAAGCGCTTAAGAAGGGCCATGAGGTCGGCGACCTCCTGGATGGGCCGGTTCCAATTCTCCATGGAAAAGCTGTAAACCGTCAGATAGTCGAGCCCGAATTCGATCGCCGCGCGAACGGTTTCGCGAAGCGCTTCCAGTCCGCGCCGGTGCCCCTCGATCCGCGGCAGTCCCCGCCGCGCCGCCCAGCGTCCGTTGCCATCCATGATCACGCCTACGTGCACGGGCGTGCCGGTCAGGCGCCGTCGCGCGGGAAGCTCTGTGTCCTCCGCAACCATCGATGACATTGTCACGTCCTGGCCGCCAGCCCCCCGAGGCATCGTCCCTTGGCGTCCTCTATCCTACCCAAGACAGCCCCTCTGCCATCCAGCACCTCTATCAAGAAGACCGCCCCGCGGCGGATCATCCGGCCGGCACCGTGACACCGGACGGCTCGTGAAATTCAACACGCGGCCCCCGCGCGGGTTCGCGGCCCGCTTATAGCGGATTGGGGCGGCTCACACTTGCATGATTTCGGTTTCCTTCGCGCTCAGCGCCGAATCGATCTCGCCGACGAATTGATCCGTTAGTTTCTGAACCTCGCTCTCGTGGCGTTTCTCGTCGTCCTCGCCGATCGACTTATCCTTGAGCAGTTTTTTTAGCATGTCGAGCCCATCGCGGCGGACATGGCGGACCGCGATGCGCGCCTCCTCGGCATATCTGTGCGCGACCTTCGCCATTTCCTTGCGCCGCTGCTCGTTGAGCTCCGGGATCCGGATCCGCAAGAACTGGCCTTCGACGGTGGGAGAGAGTCCCAAATTGGCATTGCGGATGGCCTTGTCGACGGCGCCGACCATTGCCTTGTCCCAGACGTGAACCGAAAGTATCCGCGGCTCAGGCACGCTGATTGTCGCCAGCTGATTGAGCGCCATCGTTTGCCCATAGGCCTCGACATGCACGGGTTCGACAAGGCTCGCCGACGCGCGCCCGGTGCGCAAACCTCCCAATTCGTGCTTCAATGTCGCGACCGCGCCCTGCATGCGCCGGCTCAGGTCTGAAATATCAAATTCGGCGCTCATGTGGGAACCCTATGGTGTTTTCGCCCGCCCGTCCATGGGCCACGAGAGGATCGTAGCGCACTACGAAGGCGAAACCAGAGTGGCTTCGCCGCGTCCCTCGAGGGCGGCGAGAATCGCGCCGGGCTGCCTTATCGAGAAGACGATTATCGGAATTCCGTTCTCGCGCGCAAGCGCGAACGCGGCGGTGTCCATGACCGCGAGATTCTTGGCGATGGCTTCGTCGTGAGTCAAGCGATCGTAGCGAACAGCGGCCGGATCGCGCTTCGGGTCCGCCGAATAGACTCCATCAACCTGCGTCGCCTTCATAATGAGATCGCAGGAAAGCTCGGCGCCGCGCAAGGCCGCGCCGGTATCGGTCGTAAAGAAGGGATTGCCGGTGCCGCCGGCGAGAACCACGATCCGGCCCTTGCCAAGATGATGCAATGCGGCCTGGCGCGAATACGCCTCGCAAAGCGCGGGCATGGGCAAAGCCGAAAGGGTTCGCGCCGCCTGGCCTTGCTTTTCGATCGCATATTCGAGGGCGAGCGCGTTCATCACCGTCGCGAGCATGCCGATCGAATCGGCGCGGGCCCGCTCGATGCCCTTATCCGCGCCTTCAATGCCCCGGAAAAAATTCCCGCCGCCGACGACCACCGCGACCTCGACGCCGAGCGCCGCCGCGCTCTTCAGATCCGCCGCGATCCGCGCCAGGGTGTCGTGGTCAAGACCATGGCTTCGCGCCCCCATCAAGGCTTCGCCGGAGAGCTTAACGACAATCCGCCGCCAAGCCGGCAATTTCGGCAAAAACGTGGTTTCGCCCGGTCCGCTCATTGGCCTGCCGCCGGTTCCTTGCCCGCCCCACCCGCTCGATTGCGAAAGCCCGTTTCGCGCTTCGCCATCTTATGCTTCGCCATCTTATACCATGAGTCGCGGATGACGGCCCATGGCGTCTTTCTCTAAAGACCTTTCACATCGTCCTGGACTTTCCTTCGGCGTGCCCGGGATTTCGATGAGCTGAGGGGGAGTTTCGGGGACAGGACCTGGGCGGGGAAGGCGCTTGCTTGAGGAGGATTTGCGGCGGCGAGGATTGTCCCCGGCGCGGATAGGCCGGGGGCAAACGGCGGCCCCGCCCGGCGGCCGTGCTTTTTGATCGGGATAGGCCGCCGCCACGCCGTCGCCACGCCTGTTTTAACGGAAAGCGCCGCGGCCAAACCCGGCACCGCCAGAAGGGCGGACAGCTCACCGGCGTTGGCCGGATGCGCGTCCTCCGGATTAAAGCCCTTGGTTTTCAGATTGCCGGACGTGGCCTCGTCCCGAGCGAAGGCGAAGGGCCGATGGTCCAGCGCCGCGCGAGCTTGCCGGCGCATCATGCGGCTTGCCGGAACAGGCCGGCGCCAACAGCTCGCCCGAGGCGATCCGGATGATCGCCAGCCGCATGGGCGGCAATGACGCCGGCTCGTTTTGCCCGCGCCGGCAGGCGCCTTCGAGGATCGTTTTCCGGCCTCTGTTCGAGATGCCGCGCGATGGCGGCGATCGCCCATGTCGCGTCGCCCTCGCGGCCGGCATGTTGGTTCTCGCGCAGCCGCGGAACGATAGGGGATTTTCGCCTCATGCAGGCAAGCCGCCCACGCATCGCCAACGAACGCGCGGCCGCCCATGAGCGCGGCGATCTTCATGTCCGGAAACACGGCACGCGGACGATCCGGAAGACCGGGTCTCCCGAGCGTGTTCGAGCTCCCTGCCTTTGGCGGCAACGTCCATGGCAGAGGTATCCCCATGCCGTTCCAAATCACCGGCAAGAAGGTCGCCGCCCGTCTCGCCCAGGGTCGTCGCGCTATCTTCATGACCCAAAAGGCAAAGGGGACTTGGGAAACCTTGTTCATGGCGTGACTCATGGCGTGCCGCCGTGCAGTTTGGAATTTGTGACCGGAAGCAAGAGGCAAACAAGGGCCCGGAATATTAGAGCGACTCGCGGCACGTCGTTAAAAGAAAGCCTGCATGCCGGTGATCGCGCGCCCAAGGATGAGCGCGTGAATATCGGCGGTGCCCTCGTACGTGTTGACCGTTTCGAGATTGGCGAGGTGGCGCATGACGGGGAACGCGGCCGAAATCCCATTGGCGCCGAGCATATCGCGCGCTAGGCGGGCAATTTCGAGCGCCTTGCCCGCATTGTTGCGCTTGACCAGCGAGATCGCTTCCGGAGCGAGCTTCCCCGCATCCAATAGCCGGCCGATGCGTAAGGCGGCCTGAAGCCCGAGCGCGATTTCGGTTTGCATGTCGGCGAGTTTTTTTTGGATCAGCTGATTGGCGGCAAGCGGCCGGCCGAACTGCTGCCGTTCGAGCGTATAGGTCCGCGCCGCCTCGAAACAGGCCTCGGCCGCCCCCATCGCGCCCCAGCAGATGCCGTAGCGCGCGTGATTGAGGCAGCCAAACGGGCCCTTGAGGCCAGAGGCGCCCGGCAGAAAATTGTCCGCCGGGACCTCGACGGCATCCATGACGATCCCGCCGGTCGGCGCAACCCGCAGCGAAAGCTTTTGCGAAATCGTTGGCGTCGCGAGGCCTGGCATCCCGCGTTCGAGAAGAAATCCGCGGATCGCGTTTTGATGCGCGCTCGATTTTGCCCAAACCACGAATATGTCGGCGACCGGACTATTGGTGATCCAGGTTTTGGCGCCGGTGAGCCGGTATCCATCCTTGGAACGCTCCGCCTTGGCGCGCATCGCTTGCGGGTCGGATCCCGCATCTGGCTCGGTGAGGCCAAAGCAGCCGATCCATTCTCCGGAGGCGAGCCTTGGCAAATATTTGCGGCGGTGAGCCTCGCTGCCATAGGCGTGGATCGCGTGCATCACCAGAGAAGACTGCACGCTCATCATCGAGCGATAGCCGCTATCGGTGCGCTCGATCTCGCGGGCGGCAAGCCCGCAAGCGACATGGCCGAGCCCGGCGCCCCCATATTCTTGCGGAATCGCCGGACCGAGCAGCCCAACGCCGCTCATCCGCGTCATGATCTCGCGATCGAACCGCTCTTCGAGATAATCTTTCCGCACGCGGGGAGCGAGATATCCTTGGGCGAATGCGCGGGCGGAGTCGCGCGCCGGCTTTTCGTCTTCGCTGAGTTGGCCGTCGAGATCGAAAGGATCGTCCCACCCGAAAGTAGGCGTGGTTTCGCCACCCTCCGCCATCTGTTGTTCTCTCCTGCTCCTCGGCCAAAAGCCGGATCAAGGACGCAAGGGATTTTTCGGTCCAGTTTCGAGCGTGTCCGGATCGAACGCTATCAGCGGCCGGTGGCGGGCGCCGCCGCCGGCTGTCCGCTGGGCGTGCCGAAAAAGCGGAAGAAATCCGATTTGGGGCTGACGACCATGCGTGTGTTGCCGCCTTTCAATCCGGTCTCGTAGGCTTGCATCGAACGATAGAAGGCGAAAAAATCAGGGTCCTTGCCGAAGGCGGCGGCGAAAATGCGGTTTCTTTCCGCGTCGCCCGCGCCGCGCGTCTGGTCGGCTTGTTGCTGGGCATTGCCGAGCAGCACCACCACATCGCGGTCGGCCTTGGCCCGAGTGATTTGCGCGGTTTCGGAGCCTTTGGCGCGATATTCCGCCGCCTCGCGCGCTCGCTCGCTTTGCATCCGGCTAAAAACCTTTTCCGAAATCTGCCGGGGTAGATCGGCGCGGCGGATTCTCACATCGACGGCGGCGATGCCGAGGCGGCCGCCTTCCCGGTTCACCTCAGCGCGAATCTTGAGCATGAGATCGGCGCGATCGTCGCGGACGATTTGGGTCATGTTCGCGTCGCCGAGCACCCGGCGCACCGCCGAGTTCAAGATGAAGCCCAGCTGAGCGTTCGCCCGCTCGGGCGAACCGACCGTCTGATAGAATTTGAGCGGATCGACGATCCGGTAGCGCAGGAAGGAATCGACGTCGAGCCGGTTATTGTCGGACGCGAGCACCTCCTGCTTCGGCGCCTCGACAACCAGGATGCGATTGTCGAGAAAAACGACACTCTCGATGAAGGGGTATTTGAAATGGAGCCCCGGCGTGGTGATGAGACCGCGCCCGGCGACCGGCTCGCCGAAACGCAAGACAAGCGCCTGTTCGGTCTGATCCACGGTGAACACCGAGGCCAGCGCGACGATCACGATGAGGATTACGACGGCGATCGCGCCGAATGCGGCCGCGCCCTTCACTTGCGGCCTCCTTCGCCCGCCCGCGGCGTCAAAGGCCCAAGCGGCAAATAGGGAACGACCCCCTGGCCTTGCCCGCCGTTTTGATCGAGAATGATCTTGTCCATGTCGGCGAGCACACGTTCCATGGTCTCGAGATAGAGCCTTTCGCGCGTCACCTCGGGCGCTTTCTTATATTGCTCATAGATCTGGTTGAAGCGGGAAACCTGACCGGTTGCCTGGGCGACGGTTTGGAGCTTGTAGCCTTCCGCCTCCTGGATAATCGCCGCGGCCTTGCCGCGTGCCTCGGGAACGACCCGATTGGCATAGGCTTCAGCCTCGTTGCGCAAACGGTTTTGATCCTGCTGCGCCGCCGTTACGTCCTTGAAGGCGGCGATGACCTGCTCGGGCGGGTCGACGGATTGCAGCTGCACCTGCAACACCAGGATGCCGGCCTTATACCCATTGAGGACCTTTTGCATGAGTTCCTGCACGTCCGCCTCGATCTTCGGGCGATCGGCGGTCAAAATTCGCTGAATCTGGCCGCGGCCGATGACTTCGCGCATGGCGCTCTCGGCCACCGCCTTCACCGTTTCGCGCTGGTTTGCGATATTGAAGGCATAGTTCTCGGGGTGCACCGGGTCGATCTGCCAGATCACGACAAATTTGACGTCGGCGATATTCTCGTCGCCGGTGAGCATCAAACTTTCTTCGGGCAGATCGACCGGGCTTTGCGCGTTCGGCACGCGCATGTCCTGACGCAAGCCGAAACCGATATTGGTCGTGTTGCGATCGGTGACCGGGAGCTTCTCCACGCTGCCGATGGGGATCGGCAAATTGTAGTTCAACCCTGGACCGGTCTTACCGGTGTAGCGGCCGAAAATCCTGTTCAGCCCGACCTCGTTCGGGCCGAGCGTGTAAAACCCGGACACAAGCCACACGATCGTTCCGGCGAGAGCCAAGGCAAGAAGGCCGCGTCCTCCCAATCGCCCAGATCCCGGCATCCATTGCTTGAGCTTCTCCTGCGCGCGCTTGAGGAATTCCTCGAATTCGGGCGGCGGCGCGCCCGGCTTTTGCCCCCAAGGCCCGGGGCTGCCGGGCTTCCAAGAGCCGCCATTTCCGCCTTCACTGCTCCACGGCATGAGATTCTCTTTTGCAAGGTGACGCCCAAGAACGCGAGCGATAACCGCCCAGGCCCCGGATCGGACCGGGCCGGTCTTGGTCCTTATACGAGAGACCCGCGTGCGCTACAATGATAAGCAGCGGCGCCGGTCAAAATCGACAAAAGCGAATGTCGCCTCGTCCTTGGCCGCCGGCCGTGGCCGCACTCGGCTTACTTCCAGCCAATTAGACCAGTCGATGGCGGGAAAACTCACCGCGCCCCTTGGCGCGATATCGACGAAGGTTAGATGCATGCGCTCGGCGCTGCCAATCAAACTTTCGTAAAGATTCCCGCCGCCGGCCAAAATAACCTCTTCCGCGCCCATCGCTTGCGCCCGCGCCTGCGCGAGCGCGAGCGCCGCGTCGAGCGCATGCACGACATGGATGGCCTTGGCTTTCCCGCCGCCGCGTGACGGGTCGTAGGCACGGTCGCGGGTGACGACGATAGTCTCGCGCCCGGGCAAGGCACGCCCTATCGATTCGAAGGTCTTGCGTCCCATGAGCAGGGGCTTGCCCATGGTGACCCCGCGGAAATGTTTGAGATCGCTCGGCAAATGCCACGGCACGCCGCGTCCGTCGCCAATCACGCCATTTTCGGCGATCGCGGCGACGATGGCGAGAGGCACCTTCATCATCGAGCACCAAGTTTCCGGACACGCGTTCGCGGCGCTCCATTGCCCATGGGGCGCTTTGTCCATTGCGTCGCCATCCCAGGGCGGATTGCACTTTAGGAATGTAGGGGACGGTTCGTCACGGTCGAGCACGGCGAGCCGGGTTGCCCGAGATAATTCCGCGAAGGGGCCGCCCTCACACATAACGTTCGGAATGCGGCAAATCCGCCAAGAACTCACGTTTTTGGTCCATGAAGGAAAACGAGCAAACCGGCGCCGGCGATCAACCCCGCCCCAAACAACGTGCGCGGGCCGGGAATTTCCGCGAAAATCGCCAGGCCGAGCAGCGTCGCCCAAAGCAGCGCCGTGTAGCCGAATGGAGCGATTATGTTGGCCGGAGCGGCGGCAAAGGCGCGGATCAGACAAAATTGACTGACAACGCCAATGAGCCCCAAAAGGAGCATCAGGCCGGCATCGGCAAGCCTGGGCGCGACGGCGGCAAGGGGCAGCCATCCGCCGCAGAACAAAACTCCGGCAAGCGCCGTGTAAAACAAGGTCGTCAGAGGCAAATCGGCGCGATGCAAAAGCCGGGTCGCGATCTGATAGAGCGCGCTGGTGAGAGCGGCGAGACAAGGAAACAGCATGGAAAGCGAAAAATCCATGCCCGTCCGGCCAACGATCACCCAAACGCCCATCAAACCGGCAAAAACGCTTGCCCATACGCTTGGGCTCACTTTTTCATGGAGAATGAAGACCGAGAGCGCGGCGACGAGAACGGGCGTCACCCACACAACGGCGGAATAATCGACAAGCGGCATGATCTTAAGCGCGAACATCCCGAACCAAGTCGAGCCCAGGACAAAGCTCGACCGTAGCATTTGCAATAGGGGCCGGCGCGAGATCATGAGGCGCGGGTCGCGGCAAGCAATGAAAACGCCTACCAAAGCCATGTGAACGAAGTAGCGCGCGAAGGCGATTTCCGTCACCGGATAGGCCTTGAGCAAGATGCGCGCGGTTGAATCCTGGCAGACGAACAGGCAAGTCGCGGCCAGCATCCAAAGGATTCCGGTCCTAATCGCCGCGCCGCTCGCCGCTGGTGCCGCGCCGGTAAGGGCGCGTTGGGGGGAGGCTAGTGGATCGCCGGGGGAGTCGGCCGCCGCCGGTAATGTGCTGGTCATGCGATGCTCAAAGCAACGATTTCGAAATCGGCGAGCCGAAGCGGTAGCCGAATGCCGGGGCTTTTTCCAGGTCAAAACGGGTCCGAGGCGTCTCGCCCGGTTGCGGCCGCATTCGGGTAGTTAAGAATATGCTTCGAGTGGACGCCGGAAACCAATGACGCGATCCTAGGGTTAGGACTTAATTAATGATGAGATGATTCAAACATTTGGCAGTCACCCAGGAAGGGGATGTCAAACGATGAGCGATTTATTTTGGTACAGTGACGAACAGTGGGGGAAGGTTGAACCGCA
>JBATYB010000063.1:0-5736 GCA_049673825.1 Methylocella sp.
TCGGCAGGCGGGTAATCGGCAGTCTGCTGAAGCTCGTCCAGCCGAGCACCAACAGGATGATCGACATGACGATCGAGGGTAGGGGTCGACGGATCGACCAAGCCGAAATGTTCAGCGCCATCGCCGCGTTCTCAGTTGTCCGGTTCGTCGGCGAAAATTGGTTGCACCTGATCGCCATCGTGCAGCGAAGTGCCGGCATTGGCGACGACGACGTCGCCCTCCTTGAGCCCTTCGCTGATTTCAAAACTGGTTTCGGACGAGAGCCCAACCCGAACCCGCCGCGTCTCGACCGTCCGATTGCGCACCACCTGCACGCTTGTTCCCTCGGTCTGACGTAAGATCGCGTCACGCGGCACCGCCACGCCGCAGCTCTCGCTGGCGTCGATCGTTGCCCGGGTGAACATTCCGACCCGAAGCGATGGATCCTGGGCGACCGACAGCCGGGCCCGGCCGAGCTGCGTGGTTCGATCGATTTGGGCCGGCACCAGGCGGACCTGTCCGATCAGTTCGGTGCCGTCTTCGAGCTTGATCCGCGCCGTTTCCCCGGATTTGAGCTTCGGCACATGGATGCTCGGCACATCGGCTTCGAGTTCGATTTCGTTGTCGATCATGATGCGGAACAGCGGCTCGCCCCGCGGCGACGCCACCGCCCCGACGCTTGCCGTCGATTGCGTCACGAGGCCAGCGGCGGGAGCCTTCAACGCGATCGTGTAGGAGGCCGGCTTTGCGGATGTGATCGTGCCGGCGGCGGACGGGCCCTCTGCGGACTGTCTTGTCGCCCGCGCGAGCACCTGCCCAATGTTCACTTGATCGCCTTCCGTGGCCAATACTTCGGTGACCCTGGATCCCAAGCCGAGGGTCACGACGGCCACTTGTCTGGGCACAAGGATACCGGTGACGTAAATGGTGTCGGAGAAGCATTCCCGGGTGGCGCGAACGAGCTTCACCACGGCGCCGCCCGATGAGTTCGGCTGCGCTGCAAACGCACTTCCGCGCCGAGGCCCGGAAAGATTCGTCCCGACCAGACAAGTTGCCGCCGCGACGCCGATCTTAATCAGGACGGAGGATTTCATCGCAAGACCATGCCACAGCCCGAAACACGTTGCCATATCGCCCGCGAGATTTCCCCGGTATCCGCGCAGGCAACCGCATTTGGTCGTGAGCGAGCCGCGGACAACTCCCTCTCCCGGGAGGCGCTTCGCTTGCGAACGCTCGCTACCGACGCCTATTTATTCGCCATATTATCGACCATGTTGACGACGCGGACGCGGCGGTTTTCCGCTCCGAAGGGATCGTCTTTGTTCTTGAGCATGGTCTTGCCGTAGCCAACAGGTCTCAAATTCGCGGCCGGTATCCTATAGTGCTCAACGAGCAAGCGCTTGACCGTGTCCGCGCGCCGTTCCGATAACCTCTGATTGAACCTCTGGCTACCCTTGGCATCCGTGTGACCTTCCACGAGAAAGGTGCTGCCCTTCAACTCCGCACTCGAAAGCGCCTCGCCGATGGTCCCGACCTTGGACCTTTCCGAGGGCGCGAGCTTGGCCGTGTTGTATTCGAAGTTTATTTCGATATCGATGCTAGGCTTGTCCTCGGCAAGCGTTGCTAACTTCTCGCGCTCGTTGAGCGTGAGCGAACGTGTCGTCCTGTTCCTCAAGGTGTCGAGGAACTGCGTTTCGTCCGCGCTCCGCGCCGCCTCGGCGGGCGATAGTGTGAGGCTGCGGGTCAGATTGGGGGTCAACGCCTTGATGATTTGATTGACCGAAAGCTGCTCGGCCGTGAGCGCCGATCCGATGCCCGTGGCCAGAGCCAATCCTGTGGCCAGCAACGAACAGGCAAGAACGCGCTTTAATTTGGCAAGATTTACTGACATGGCTGTTCTCCCAATTTCATTTGCGTCATGTGCGGAAAATCCGCATTGGAACCAAAGCTCGCCGGCGACTGTGACTTAGACCACACAAAATTTGCAATGGATTGCTGACGCTTGCTCCTAGCGGATGCCGTCTCTGTTGAACTCCGCGGCAATTACCGGATCGAGAGCTTTCGCTGCCGCAATATCGCTATCCCCTGCGGCGGTAGCACCGGTCTGTCTCTTGGCTATGCCGCGCCCATACAGGGACGATGCTTGTTGCTTGATTTGCAGTGCCGCGTCATAGTCGGCGATGGCGCTCGAAGGCAGGCCAATTTTGAGTTTGACAAAGCCGCGGCTGTCCAAGGCATCGGCGTAACGGGGCAAAAGCTGCAGCGCCTCGTTGCAGTCGTGCAGGGCCGTCTGGAAATCGCCGACCATTGCGCGTGCCCAGCAGCGGTTGTTCAGCGCCTCGGCATCCTTGGGGTGGAGCCGAAGCGCCTCGTCGAAATCCTTTATGGCGTGGGAATAATCAGCAATCTTGGCATAAAGTTGCCCGCGCCTATAGAAAGCGGCGGCGTCACTAGGATTGTTCTGAAGCTTCCTATCGAGGTCCTTGATGGCATCGAGGTCCTTGACATCCGCCACCGGCGGCTTCGGAATTGACGTGCTGTGCGGGGTCACCGACGGTTCCTTGATGTCAGGAACTCGCTTGCTTTCAGGACCCACCGGGGGTTCCTTGACGTCAGGAATTGGCTTGCTGTCTGGGCCCACCGGGGGCTGCTCGACCTTTCCCAATTGTTGCCGCGCCGGAATCTGCGGGCCGAAGGTAAAATCCTCGTTCAGCGAGGAATAATTCGAGGGATTCTGCTCGCCCTGGGTCGCTCGCAAGACGCCCATGCGCGTGCGGTTGAAAACTTCTTCGGCCGGCACTCCCGGCGCACGCATTTCCTTAAGTAACTCGCTCACGAACAGGCTGCGGTCATTCGCTTCGTCGCGCACCACGCTGCCCGACCCCGCGGAGTACATGACCAGCGTTCCGCTCGGGGGGTTCGCCGGAAGGGCGAGCCCAAGGGGAGCCGCACGGAAATTGGCCTCAAATCGATTGCGCCGCGAAGCGTCGAGAATGGCGATCTTGACGCCGGCGCCTCGGTTGTTCATCTCGGACAAAACATTGTCCACACTAATTCCGTCATGCCGCACGTCGTCTTGTTTGTAGATCTGCCCGTCGACCGGGATCATATAGCTCTGTCTGTTCGACTGAATTCCGAAGCCGCTGAAAAAGATCAGGGCGACCGTGCCCGGCTTGATCCTGTCGTAAAGACGACCGAAGGCGCGTTGCATCGCCTCTTTGGTAAGGTTTTCTCTTTCGTCGACCTGGAATCCGTCGCGCGTTAGTTCTTCGCCCAAGGCGCGGGCGTTGCCGATGGGTTGCGTCAATGGAGGATCGGCGTTGGGATAACTGGCGTTGCCGATGACCAAAGCCACCCGCGAGCCCGAACTTCCGGCATCGGCCTGCTGCGCGGAAGCTTGGCGAGCGGCCGGCCCCACAAAAAGGCTCAAAATAAGAAGGATAAAGACTACGCGCATGCTCGTGTTATGCCATTGTCACATGCCAAGCCCCATGCCAAATTTTACCGCTGGTGGCGACTGGGCTTAAGCAATAGCATGGTTTGGGGAGGCTCACCAGCTGAAGTCAAGCCGGGGCCAGGGCAATCGGGTGAGTTAATGGGTGACAACGGGCTGAAGTGCTGAATCTGTCGATGTCCTCTGATTCGCGGGAGGATAACATTGATGGAAGCGGTGGCTTGCCCTGACGAAGTGATCGTCGATGCGGTTGTTTTTCTGGAGCATTTCAAAGACCTGCCCGACAAGCGGCAGAGCGCGAAGGTAAGATATCCCCTCGCTGAGGTGCTGCTGTTGTGCCTGCTTGCGGTGATCGCGGGGGCGGAAACGATCACAGACATCGCCCGCTTCGGCGACAAGAAGCTCGATCTGTTACGCCGATTCAGGCCGTTTCGCGAGGGCACGCCGTCGCATGATCACCTGGGCGATATCCTCGCCACCCTGGATGCCGAGCAATTCCAACGCTGTTTCGTGGCTTTTGTGGCGTCTCTGATCGGGGTTCCCGAAGGCGTCGTCGCCATCGACGGCAAGACGGTTCGCCGGTCAAAGGGCAAGGGCAACGCGGCGGCTCACATAGTCTCGGCCTTTGCCGCCCGCCAGCGTCTGGTGCTGGGTCAGGTCAAGGTGGCGGAAAAGGCCACCGAGATTGTCGCCATCCCCAAGCTGCTGGACATGCTGGCCATCGAGGGCGCGGTGGTGACCACCGATGCCATGGGCTGTCAGCGCGACATCGCCCAGAAGATCAAGGACAAGAAAGCCGACTACATCCTCGCCCTCAAGGGCAACCAGGGCACGCTGCGTGAAGACGTCGAGCTCTTCGCGAACGAGCAAAAAGTCAAAAATTTCAGCGACACAACCGTCAGCCACCACCGGACGGTCGACGGCGATCACGGGCGCATCGAGACCAGGGACATCACCGTCATTCACGACATCGACTGGCTGCAAGAGCGCCACCAGTGGCCAAGCCTCAGAAGCATTGTCATGGTCGAAAGCACACGCGAAATCGGCGACAAGATCGAACGTGAGATGCGCTTCTACATCACCTCACTGGCTCTCCTGGCCAGCCTGATCGGACCCTTCATCCGCGACCATTGGACCGTAGAGAACAGCCTCCATTGGATACTCGACATGGTCTTCCGCGACGATGAATGCCGCGTCCGCACCGATCATGCTCCCGCCAATCTCACAACCATCAAACATATGGCCCTCAACCTCATCCGCAGAGCGCCGGGCAAAGACTCCATGCGCCTCAGGCGCAAGGTCGCCGCCTGGGATGACGACTTCCTCGCCACTATCATTAGTCGATGATTAACTCACCCGATCCCCCTGAAGCCGGGGCGGCCCTGCCGAGATCATCCCGTCTGTAGCTCGGAAGCCCACCCCAATCGTGGTGCCGCCGCCGTCGCCGGCCGAGACTTCCTGACGGATTCGACCAACCCTTCTCAGGACAACGGCGACCGAATTGGCTCGTTCCCGATAATCCCGCAACTTTAAAGTCTATTCGCCAGCCGCAGGCGACCTCCGATTGCGAATTTTGTGTGACCTGCGGCACAGTCGCCGGTGAGCTTTGGTGCCAATAATGCGCAGACATTGGAACCGCCAATCATCCCGATGGTCACCAAAGTTCCAGTGTGGGAGAGCGTCATGAAAGCGAATCAGGCCGAATTCCGCACGATTCTGCGCGCCGCTGTCCCCATGGTCGCCGGGCTAGCGCTGTCCTCTTACGCGACCGCGAGCTTCGCGCTCGGTACCGCCGAGCAGCGTGTCGCCTGCACCCCCGACGTGTTCCGGCTGTGCAGCTCGGAAATCCCCAATGTCGGGCTCATTATCTCGTGCATGAAGGCCAACAAGGCCAGTCTGAGCCAGGCTTGCAGATCCGTATTCAGCACGCCCATGTCTAATAAGACCGCATCAAGCGAGTAACGAATCGACCATCCGTCCCCACGAAATCGCACTCAATCGACCGGAGGTTCATATGAAAACGCTCAGCATTGCCATGGCCCTCGCCCTGACGAGCGGCGCTGCCCAAGCTGGTTCGGTGTTCGAAGTCCCGATCAATGGCGGGATCGCCCGAATTCTGCTTGACGACAACTGTCAGGAGTCGATGTGCGCGTCGATATCGTGGACCGAAATCGATAGGCGCCAAGATCGTAAGGAACGATATCGCAAGGAACACGCCACTCCGTTCACAAGGTTGCAAGGAGCGCCGGCGGCGAACCTCACACCATCCAATCACGCCCCCGCTTCGGCCGGCACCACTGGTC
>JBATYB010000064.1:0-3284 GCA_049673825.1 Methylocella sp.
GAGCCGTCGCGGCGGCCGTGGCCGTGGCCGCTGCTGGGGTCGCGCCCGCCGGCTCCTCCGCGGCAACAAGCGGCGGCGCGATCGTCGCGATCGTGAAATCGCGTTCGCGCTGGGTCAGCTTGCACCCTTCCGGCAGGGGAATCGCGTCAATGTGCACCGAGTCATTGATTTGCAAAGACGCGAGATCGGCGACGACCGCCTCCGGAATGGCATCCGCCGGAACCCGCATTTCGATCGCGTGACGGACGATGTTCAAACTGCCGCCTTTCTTGAGGCCGGGGCAGATATCTTGGTTGACGAAATGCACCGGCACCTCGACACGCAGGCTCGCCCCCGGCTTTAGGCGGAGGAAATCGACATGAAGCGGCTGATCCTTGATGGGATCGAGCTGGTAATCGCGCGGAATGACCCGTTGCTTGGCGCCGTCCACATCGAGCTCGAAGATCGTGGTCAGGAAATGCCCGGCGTAGATCAACTTGTTCAATTCGCGATAGTCGAGCGAGATCGGCGCGGCGGCATCGCCGCCTCCGTAAATCACGCCCGGAATACGGCCTTCACGGCGAACGCCGCGGGCGGCCCCCTTGCCTGTCCCGTCGCGCGCCGTGGCGTCAAGGCATTTCGTTGCGGCCATTCGGGTGTCCCTGAGAGTGCGATGATAGCATATTGTGCGCCCACGCCTCCAGGGGTGCTGGAAGGGACGCCACGGGGCTTATAGCGGCGCGTCCGCGCGCACGCAATGTTTTCACGCGGCGGCGCGCGACCCTGCTCGGATTTCCACAAAAAGTGGGCTTGCTCGAGATAGGATATGTAGGAATGGCAGCCGCCCCGCAGCTCGAAGGAGGGCGCGATTTCGAAATTTGAGTTTATCTTCCGCATTCCCTTGCATGTGCGCACGCTCGTCCGGCGCAACGAAGCGGGTTTCATCGGTCTCGCGGTTGCCGCCGGCGGCATCGCGGGTCTTTGCGTGGCCGCGCTCCTCGCCTGCGCGAACTTCCTGCACTACTGGTTCTTCGGGCATAGGCATGTGAGCAGCCTCGTTTCGCTCGATATGCCAGGCCAGGCGCTAGTTCCGCTCGCGGGAGGTCTGGTTCTCGGAATTTCCGGAATTTATGTTCGTAAATGGATGCCCCGGCGGCCGGTCGATCCAATCGAGGCCAATGCGCTGCAAGGTGGCCGGATGTCGCTCAAGGATAGCGCGGTCATTGCCGCGCAAACGGTGATTTCGAACGGTTTTGGCGCATCGGTCGGCTTGGAGGCGGCCTATACCCAGATGGGCTCGGGGTTTGCCTCTCGGCTTGGCAAGGCCTTCCGGCTGCGGCGCGGGGATATGCGCACGCTTGTCGCCTGCGGTTCCGCGGGCGCCATTGGCGCGGCATTTGGCGCGCCCCTGACCGGCGCGTTCTATGCGTTCGAACTCATCTTGGGGACCTATACGCCATTCGTTCTTGCCCCGGTCGGCGCAGCGGCTGTCTGCGGGGTTCTCGTTTCCAAGGCGTTTGGCGCAAGCGGCGAATTCATGAGCCCAATGACGTTTAACTCGACCCTTTCCCAGGCCGACATGGGACTTCTGCTTCTGCTTGGAATCGGTTGCGCAATATTCGGGATCGGCATGATGCGGGCCGTGGCATTCGTCGAGGCGCTCTGCGCACGCAGCCGGTCGCCGCGAACGTTTCAACCCGCGATCGGCGGAATCATCGTCGGGCTTCTCGCCCTTGTGACGCCGCATGTGCTGGCCTCCGGCCACGGCGCCTTGTTTGAGCTTTTTGGGCCAAACGCTGGTCCGCCCGATGTGATCCTTGTGACGCTAATATTGAAGGCGGCCGCATCGGTGGTTTCACTTGGCACTGGCTTTCGCGGCGGTCTTTTCTTTGCGTCCCTGTTCCTTGGGGGGATGATCGGCCGGGTCTATTTCTTCGGGGTTGAATATATCGATCCGTCTCTTGCGCCGGACGTTAACGTCTGCACCCTCGTCGGGATGGCGGCGCTTGCCGTTGCAATCATCGGCACGCCGCTGACAATGGGCTTTCTGGCGTTGGAGACGACCGGCGATTTCCCGCTCAGCCTCGTGATGCTGGCCGTCGCTAGTGTCGTCTCGATTATCGTGCGACGCGCGTTCGGCTATTCCTTTGCGACTTGGCGACTGCATCTGCGCGGCGAATCGATTCGCAGTGCCCAGGACGTTGGCTGGATGCGCGATCTGACGGTCGGCCGCCTCATGCGAGCCGACGTGCCGAAGGCACGGTTCGATATGACCATCGCGCGATTCATGGAAGAGTTTCCGGCGCGGTCCACTAGCCAATGGGTCGCCTTGATCGGCCCATCGGGCGGCTACGCGGGAATGGCTTTCGTTCCCGATGTGCACCTTGCCGGATTGAACGCGGATGCGGGCGCAGCCGGGCTCGGCACGCTGGCGCGTTCGCCAGAGGCATTTTTGCTGCCGGAGATGAACATCAGGCTTGCCGCGCACTTTTTCGAGCAAACCGAAATCGAGGCGCTGGCCGTCGTCGACAACGAGAACGAGCGGCACGTCATCGGTCTTTTGACCGAAGCGCATGTTTTGCGCCGCTATACGGATGAACTTGGTAAAGCGAACCGCGAACTTTCCGGTGATTGGTCCGACGCGAGCTAGAGAACGATCCCGAGAATCCGGCCTTTCGGAACGAGATCCGGGCGCTAAATATCCTGCCCTTCGACTTCGAGCGTGAGCTTTTCGACGAGTTTTTGAATATTTGGCTCAAGCGGATAAATCTCGAGTGCCTTTTTGAAAGTCTCCAAGGCGCTTTTCTCAAGACCGGCCCCTTGCAAGATCATTCCCATGCCGGCGAGCGCGCCAAAATGGCGGGGTTCCAGTTTCATGACCCGGTTGATGTCGGCCATCGCGCCATCCGTGTCGCCGGCGAGAAAACGTGTAGTCGCCCGCTGATTCCAGGCTTCGGCCCAATCGGGCTCCAACGCGACAAGCTTGTCGAAAAGCGAAAGCGCCAGCGGATATTGCCGCGCCTGCATGGACACCATTGCCCGTTGCATGAGCAGGTTTGCGGTGTCGGAATCCGATTGGAGCCAGACGCGCGCGATGGATGCGGCGATTCGCTGCGCGTCCCCGGGGTCGCCGGCGTTGCGCAGGCGCACAAACAGTGCATCGAGCATTTGCTTGCGGATGGCCTCCGGCGCGGGCTTCGGCGCCAAGGCTTGTTTTAGCTGCTTGGCCCTTGCCGCCGCGGATTTTGGTGCCGCCGCGGGTGCGGGCGCCGCCAGGCCGGGAGGCCCCGCCGGGCCGGCTGGCT
>JBATYB010000065.1:0-2830 GCA_049673825.1 Methylocella sp.
GGCGTATGCAGCGTGATGAAATCCGCGCGGCCAAGCAATGTTTGGAGATCAACTTTCTCGACGCCGAGATCGACGGCGCGTTCGGACGAGAGGAAAGGATCGTAGGCGATGACCCGCATGTGCAAGCCAATCGCGCGCGAGGCGACGATCGACCCGATCGTGCCGCAGCCGATGATGCCGAGCACCTTGCCGGTGATCTCGACGCCCATGAAACGGTTCTTTTCCCATTTGCCGGCCTGGGTCGACAAATCGGCCTGGGGAATCTGGCGGGCGAGCGCGAACATCAATGCGATCGCATGTTCGGCGGTGGTGATCGAATTGCCAAACGGCGTATTCATCACGATAATGCCTTTCGCGGTGGCGGCGGGAATGTCGACATTGTCGACGCCGATTCCCGCCCGTCCGATCACTTTCAGCCGCGTCGCGCGCTCGAGAAGTTTGGCGGTGACCTTCGTCGCCGAGCGAATGGCAAGGCCGTCGAAACCGCCGATGACGCCGGCGAGCTTGTCCTTGTCCTTGCCAAGGCCCGGCTGAAAATCGGCCTCGATGCCGCGCTCCTTGAAAATGGCGGCGGCGGCGGGCGACAAGGCATCGGAAATTAATACGCGCGGAGCCAAACGGGGGTTGTCCTTATATATTATATATTTGCGATATATTAGCGCGGAAACGCCGCCACCGTCCGGCGAAACCACTTTCGCCAAGGGGGCAGCCTTGTTCGCGCCTGGGCGTTCACCTTGCGGCGCCGCTGTTCGGAATCAAGCGGCCTTGGCGAGATCGCCCTTAATTTTCGCGAAGGCGAAATCGAGCCAAGGCGTCAGCGCCTCGATATCGCTCGTCTCGATGGTCGCGCCACACCAGATCCGAAGGCCGGGCGGCGCACCGCGATAGGCGCCGATGTCATAGGCCACCTTTTCCCGTTCGAGCAAATTTTCGAGCGCTTGCGCGAAGGCGGCCTGGCCTGCTTGTGGAAGCGTCCCGATGGCCGGATCAACCACCTTGAGGCAGACGCTGGTATTCGATCTGATTTTCGGATCGGCGGCGAGGAAATCCACCCAGGGCGTCCGCGCCACCCAGTCGCCGAGCGCTTTCGAGTTGGCGTCTGCGCGGGCGATGAGAGCGTCGAGTCCCCCAAGCGATTTTCCCCAATTCAGGGCGTCGATAAAATCCTCGACGCACATGAGGGAAGGCGTGTTGATGGTTTCGCCCTCGAAAATAGCTTCGATCAATTTGCCGCCATGCGTTAAACGGAAAAGTTTCGGCAACGGCCAGGGCGGCGTATAGGTCTCAAGTCTTTCCACGGCGCGGGGGGAAAGGATCAACATGCCGTGCGCGGCCTCGCCGCCAAGCGCCTTCTGCCAGGACAAAGTGGTGACGTCGAGCTTTCCCCAATCGAGCTTTTGGGCGAAGGCGGCGGAGGTCGCGTCGCAGATCGTCAGACCCTTGCGGCCGGCCGCGATCCAATCGGCATCGGGGACGCGCACGCCGGACGTCGTTCCGTTCCAGGCGAAGACGATGTCGTTGTCGAAATCCGCGCGGCCAAGATCTGGAATCTCGCCGTAGTCCGCGACGAATGCCCGGGCCTTCTTGAGCTTCAAATGCTCGACGATATCGTTCACCCAGCCCACGCCGAAGGATTCCCAGGCGAAGACATCGACGCCGCGCCGGCCGAGCAAGGACCAAAGCGCGATTTCAACCGCGCCGGTATCCGAGCCCGCGACGATGCCGATCCGGTAATCTCGCGGAACCCGCAAAATCTCGCGGGTCAAATCGATCACGCGTTTTAATTTGGCCTTGCTGGGCTTGGCCCGGTGCGAGCGCCCGAGCTGGGCGCCTTGAAGATTTTGGAGTTGCCAGCCAGGGTGCTTGGCGCACGGGCCGCAAGAGAAATTCGGCTGCGCGGGCCGCGCGGCGGGCAACGTCGCTACCATAAATGACCATCCTCCCAGATGGGCGCCTTTCGTTGGGGAAAGGTATCCCATTGCCTCGGGTACGCCGGGCGGGCGGCGTGGTCAAGCCGCGTTCGGGGAGGTAATCTCTCAGTTTGAATTTCTGCTTCCGACCCTTTGCGGAAGTTCGACTCAGAGTTCTCGATGACGGAAGCTGACCGGACGGTATCCCTGCCAGAGGGGCCGTGCTCCCGCCGGGTCTGGTATTGGACAAAGCTCCGCCAATGCGCCCTATTGATAGGTCAAAATCACCACGCCATTTGAATCGATCGAGGATCGATAGCCGCCCGCTGCTGGATTATCGTCCCTGAGTTCCACAACTGGCCACGCTACGTCGCCGCGTTGTTCGCTAATAAAGAGCTTGTACTCGAAACTAAGTTTTGATCCTGGTAACGCATCCGCTGGGAGTGTCCAGTCCGCTATCTTGAATACTATCGGTTCACCCCGCGACGTATTGATCTCTGTAAATGTTCCAAGAGCGTGCTTGCGCGTACCATTGACTTGGAAATTATAGGTGCCCTCATTGTTGCCACGGTTGCCGTACTCTGGTCCAAAATACCCGCATTTTTTGTCTATACGGTTGTAATAAAGAGGAACCGCAACCGTACGCCCAAAACCTACATTTTTGACATCAAAATGCGGATCGCTAATTGCGTAGTCGATTGGGTCTTTATCATTCCAGTTTAGTGTCTTCCTTGCCGAGTCTTCGGCTAAACAAATCCAACTCGGTCCACCCCCTATGTCAGCGTTCCACTTCACCGGAAAGTTGCTGGTTCTTCCTTGCGCAGCCTGAATATAATATCCAGTTAACTTCAGCTTTGCATTAAATGTTGGCCAGGCTGGTACCTCCACGGCACAATCACCGGGGTAGTTTTTAACGGAAA
>JBATYB010000066.1:0-8064 GCA_049673825.1 Methylocella sp.
CGGCGATCCCGAGCTGAAGGTGGCGAAGCTCTATGACATGCTGCCTGCGGACGCCGGAGACACGTCCGAGGGCCGGACACCGGCCGACAACGCCACGGTGCGCTCGGTCTTCATCATCGGGCCGGACAAGAAGGTCAAGGCGATGCTGACCTACCCGATGAGCAGCGGCCGCAATTTCGACGAGGTGCTCCGCCTCCTCGACTCCTGCCAGCTCGTCACGAAGCATCCGGTCGCTACCCCCGTGAACTGGAAACAAGGCGAGGACGTGATCATCGTCACGTCGGTGACTGACGATCAGGCAAAGCAGCGTTTTCCGAAGGGCTTCCGAGCCGTGAACGCATATATCCGCCTGACCCCGCAGCCCTAACCGCATCGCTACCTTGGAGATCAAACGGGTTTTCCCGGCTTTCGGGCAAGGGGTAACGGATTCGCCGCATACCACCAGTATTATCGGATAGAGAGAGCCCGGATCACCGGCGAGATCGATACTTTGGAACATGTCCTCATCAGGACATGTTCTAATGCCTTGGGTTGCGTGATCCGAGTCACCTATCTGGAGCAAGGTAAATGGCGCAACCCGCCGCGAAACCTACCGAAACCCCTGATGCCGCGCGGCCGGGACGCGGCCGCATTTATGATTCGATCACCGATACGATCGGCGACACGCCGCTTGTGCGTCTAAAAAAGATCGCCAGGGAAAAGGGCGTCAAGGCCAACCTTCTCGCCAAGCTCGAATTCTTCAATCCGATCGCCAGCGTGAAGGACCGTATCGGCGTCCACATGATCTCGGTCATGGAAGGCGCGGGCAAGATCGCGCCGGGCAAAAACACCCTCATCGAGCCGACCTCCGGCAACACCGGCATCGCGCTTGCCTTTGTCGCGGCGGCGCGCGGCTACAAGCTCATTTTGGTCATGCCGGAATCGATGTCGCTCGAACGCCGCAAGATGCTTGCCCTGCTCGGCGCCGAAATTGTCCTGACCCCGGCGGCGCAAGGCATGAAGGGCGCCATTTCCAAGGCGCAGGACCTCGCCGATGCGACGCCCGGCGCGGTGATCCCGAAGCAGTTCGAAAACCCGGCGAATGTGGAAATCCACCGGCTGACGACAGCCGAGGAAATCTGGAACGATACCAAAGGCGAAGTCGATGTTTTTGTCTCCGCGGTCGGCACGGGCGGGACGATCACGGGAGTGGCGCAAGTCCTGAAGCCGCGCCGGCCGAATCTGAAAATCATCGCGGTTGAACCGGAGGATTCGCCGGTTCTCTCGGGCGGGCAAGCGGGCCCACACAAGATTCAGGGAATCGGCGCCGGTTTCGTTCCGGCGATCCTCGACCAGTCGTTGATCGACGAAGTCTTGACCGTCGGCAATCAGACATCGTTCGACACGGCGCGGCTCGTCGCGCGCTTGGAGGGCATCCCTGTCGGAATATCGTCGGGCGCCGCCGTCGCCGCCGCGGTCGAGATTGGCCTGCGCCCGGAATTCGCGGGCAAAAACATCGTCCTTATTATACCGTCCTTCGCGGAACGCTATCTGTCGACGGCCTTGTTCGAAGGGTTTTGAGAACGTTGGGGCAAGCTTCGCCTGATCGGGCATGCACCGGAACCTTTATGGGGCGGCTGGTTTTTTGGAGCATTAAGAGCGCCCCTATGATTGGCATGAACATTGCTTGTTACGAAAGGTTCAAAGATGGAGATTTTCCCCATGATAAAACTCATCCTGCTCGGTGCACCCGCGATCGCAATCGCATTGACGGTCTCTGTCCATAACACGCGCCGCTTCGCCCCGGTGTCCGCCCGGATGCGGAAGCGTCAGCCATAGTTTCGCCGCGGCCAACGGCCAATTGACGCGGCGCCGTCGCCGGCGCGGGTGAAGCGCGATGTTCCTGCCTTGCTCGCCCGCCGATGAATAAAGCAGGCGCACGGCGATCATGGGATATGATCGAGCAAGCTGGGCGGGCCAGAAGTCGAGGGTTCATCGCTTGAGTTCACCGGCCGGATCAAAAAGTATTACACGGAGTTATGCACGTGACAAACTGAGTGCATTTGGTAGCATTGGCCCGAATATCCACCCGGCAGCCCGCCACCGGCACCAAGATGGGCTTTTTGACTTAAGCAGCTGCCCCCCGCTGAGACAGCTATTTGTGTGATGCAGTTGATCCCGTAGGGTGTGGAGTTACGGACGAACCATGCCTCACACGGAAAGCGTGGGTTTTAAGGCCGCACGTGTCGTTCGTGGAGCCGACGCATTCACCAGCGTTACCCACGGTGTTAGGGAAATGACCTAGATGTGGGCCTACTTTGGTGCAGTGGGGGGTGCCCGGCTTACAGAGGGCCGATGCGGGGCCTGTTGCTCCGACGAAAAGAAAGCCTGCCGCTATGAGCAGCGCAGGAATGCAAATCCATAACTTTGACATGGCTGGAATCTTCCCTGTGACGGTGCCTGAAAAACCTAACACTCTGATTGGGGTTTGCACCAGTCCAAAGCGGATGTCCAGGACGCCAAGCAGCAAGCCGCTAGCCGCGAACGCTGTACTCAAGCGGCCTGCCTAGGACCCTTTAATGGCGCCGGTTTGAGTTACAAACGGATGCCGGCCGAAACTGACGCCATTTCTGGGCACTCGCTTCTAGATACTGGTCAACGGTCGTCTCAGCGAGCATACTCCGTAGGGGTCGACCTCGAGGAAACGCAAATGGCGCGCGATGGAAAAGGCGCCAGGCGCCTCCTTGTTGGACCGCACCCTCGGGGATGCTCATGCGATCTTGCCGATTCGACGTGCTTGGTCTTGGCAACGCCATCGTCGATGTCATCAGCCTGACCGGCGATGATTTCCTTGCCGCCCAGGGACTGCGCAAGGGCGCGATGACGTTGATCGACGAGGCGCGCGCCGAGGCCCTCTACAAGGCCATGGGTCCGGCAACCTTCGTGTCGGGAGGGTCGGCGGCTAACACCATCATTGGCGCGGCGAGCCTTGGTTGCCGCGCGGCCTTCATAGGCAAGCTGAAGGCCGACGAAACCGGCGCGGCTTTCGCGCACGATATCCGTGCGGCCAAAGTCGATTTTTCGACCGCTTTCGCAGACGACGGGCCAGCCAGCGCCCGCTGTCTCGTGCTGGTGACGCCGGATGGCCAGCGCACCATGAACACCTTTTTGGGCGCCTCCCAGAACCTGACCGAAGCGGATGTCGATGAAGACGCCGTCAAGCAGGCGGCGATCGTTTATCTCGAAGGCTACCTCTGGGATCCTCCGGCCGCGAAAGCCGCTTTCGTCAAGGCGGCAAAAATTGCGCGGGGAGCCGGGCAGCGAGTTGCTCTTACCCTGTCCGATTCCTTTTGCGTCGATCGGTACCGCGAGGAGTTTCTTGGGCTCATTCGCTCCGGCTCGGTGCAAATCGTTTTCGCCAACGAGAGCGAGCTTCATTCGCTTTATCAAACCGGCGATTTCGACACCGCCGCCGCCCAGCTGCGCGCGGAAAACATCCTCGGCGTCGTCACCCGCTCCGAGCGGGGATCTCTCGTCGTCACGCGCGACGAGGTTCTCGCCGTGTCCGCGTTTCCGGTCGACCGGATTGTCGACACGACGGGAGCCGGCGATCTCTTCGCGGCTGGATTTCTCGCCGGGCTCACCAAAAGCAAGAGCCTCGAAACCTGCGCGAGGCTGGGCGCCCTTGCCGCGGCCGAGATCATCCAGCATATCGGCGCGCGGCCGCTCGTGGACCTCGGCCAGCTCGCCGCGGAGAACGGGATCGCGATCTAGCCGGATGTCCGGGCGTTTCTCCGGTCGAGGCCGGGTCTCGCCCTCGTTGGCCAAGCTTGGAAAGCTCCCCGCCCTGCTTGCCCATGGTCATGTCCTCTCGTCCCCGGTATAAGCCTAGATGGCGCGATGGAACTACCGCGCGCGGTAAGCGTCTATCCACCGAGGGACGCCGCCCATCGAACGTTGGATCGCGCGGCGAAAAAGGCACGTGCAAGTGCCGGAATGACAGCAGGGCAGGGGAGGCCACGCATGAACACGGATTCCGCCACACCAACCGGGCCGGACTTGCGGCAAGGAGTAGCGTTCGGCGATCTTCCGGATGGCGGCATGCTGGCCGGCCATGCCGCCGGCGAGGCTGTCCTGCTCGTCCGGCGCGGCGAGGACGTTTTTGCCGTCGGCGCCGTATGTACCCATTATGGCGCGCCGCTTGCCGATGGGTTAGTGGTTGGCGAGACGGTTCGCTGCCCCTGGCACCATGCGTGTTTCAGCCTACGCACCGGCGAGGCGCTTCGCGCGCCCGCGCTCAACCCGGTGTCCTGCTTCCGCGTCGAACGGCGGGGCGGGGCCGTGTATGTTCAAGAAAAGCTGGAAAAGGCGGCGCCGCGTGCGCTGACCTCGCCCACTTTGCCTCGATCCGTCGTCATAGTGGGCGGCGGCGCGGCTGCCAACGCCGCCGCCGAAACGCTCCGCAACGAGGGCTATCGTGGCGGCGTAACGATGTTGAGCGCCGATGACAGCGCTCCTTACGATCGCCCGAACCTGTCGAAGGGCTTTCTCGCGGGCTCGGCGGAAGAAGATTGGATTCCCTTGCGATCGCCGGATTTTTACAAGGAGAATAATATCGATCTGAAGCTCGCCACCCGCGTCGCCGCCCTCGATCCATCGAGCCGTAAGCTGCGGCTCGCCGATGGGCGCGAGTTAATTTATGATGCGCTTCTCCTCGCCACCGGCGCCGAACCGGTGCGGCTTGACATACCGGGCAGCGATCTTGCGCATGTGCATTATTTGCGCACGCTGGGCGACAGCCGCGCTATCATCGCCAAAGCTCAAGCATCGCGGCGGGCAGTTGTCCTTGGCGCAAGCTTTATCGGTCTCGAGGTGGCGGCGTCGCTTCGCGCGCGAAACATCGAGGTCGCTGTCGTGGCGCCCGAGACGATCCCGATGGAGCGGATTCTTGGAGCCGATGCCGGGAATTTCCTTCGCCGGCTGCACGAGGAGCATGGAGTAACGTTCCATCTCGGGACGACGGCGGCATCCATTTCCACGCAAAGCGTCATATTGAGGAATGGCGAAACGCTTGACGCCGATCTCGTTGTCGCCGGCGTTGGCGTCCTCCCTTCGATCGCATTGGCGGAACAAGCAGGGCTTTCGATCGACCGCGGCGTCGCGGTGAACGAATATCTTGAGACGAGCGCGCCCGGTATTTTCGCGGCCGGCGACATCGCGCGCTGGCCGGACCGGCTCACCGGCGAATCGATTCGAGTCGAGCATTTTATCGTCGCCGAGAGGCAAGGCCAGACGGCCGCGCGCAATATCCTCGGGGCGCGTGAACGATACGACGCCATCCCCTTCTTCTGGACCGAACAATACGATCTGCAGATTGCCTACGTGGGACATGCGGAACGATGGGACAAGGCGGAAATCGAGGGCAGTCTCGACGCGCGGGACTGCGCGATCAGCTTTAGTCGCGGCGGCAAGAAATTGGCGGTCGCGACGATCGGCCGGGATCTTGCCGGCCTTGAAGCCGAGGTCGCGTTCGAACGCGCCATCCAGCCGGCCCGGACGTAATGGATGGCGAGATCGGCCGATATCCCCAGGAATCGTTGTGAGCTCGCGCGGCCGGATCGGATCGTTCACCGGGATCTTGCCCATCGTGCATTCCTCCCGACGCCGGTCTCGACCATTACGGCCGTGGCGGCGTAGCGGCCGTCGCCACGGTCTTGGCGAACATCCTCGCCATCAGCTGGCGCGCCATAGCGGCCGGAATGACTGCGTTCATGATCCGGTTGACCCGGCCAGGGATGATGACGGGCCGGTTTTGGGTCAGGGCTCGCAATCCCTCATAGACACAGCGGTCAACGGTCATCGGCTTCTTCGGCATGGTCGCAGGGTCGAAACCGAATTTCTCCAACACAGGCGTCTCGGTCGACGCGGGCGGGAGCACCGTCACGTGGATTCCATGAGACTTGAGCTCCTCATGCAGCGACAGGGACAAACTCCGCACGTACGCCTTAGCGCCGGCTTCATTCGCCATGAAGGGAATCCCCTTGTCCGCGCCCATGGCGCCCACGAACATCAGCCCGCCAGAGCCGCGCCGCACGAGCCGTTCGCCGAAGTGGCGAGCAATATCGAGGTGCGCCGCCGTGTTTAGCCGCAGCAACTGCATGAGTTCCTCGCGGCTCTTGTCGAGAAATCGTCCAGGACTGCCGGTTCCCGCATTTGACACGACAAGGCCGACGTCGAGATCACGCGTGGCGTCTGCAAGCACCGGGAGGAAGTCAGGTTCGGAAATGTCGAGAGGGATGATACGGTGCTGGACACCAGACGCCCGGGTGCATTCAGCGCCAACCGCCCGCAGCAAAGGCTCTCGCCGGGCGACCAGAGCGACATGAACTCCTGACGCCGCTATCTGGCGCGCGAACTCCTTGCCGATGCCGGATGACGCACCAGTAATGACGGCCCATGGACCGAACCTTCGCTTCTCAATTTGCGCTCGCATATGCGACCAGCCTCGATTGTAGCGGAGCTTTGAAAAATCGGTTTTCTCGATATTTTCAATAGGCGAAACCGATACAGCGCTTATCCGTTATCAGGCCTCCCCGCGAGAGCTTGCAGATGCGGACTTGCTCGCGAGCGCTTTACCCAACATCTTCGCTGTCATCGTCCGTTTCACGAAAGCTGGCACAAATGCGCCCATGAAGCGATTCAGTCGGCCCGGAACTATTCTGGACCGGTTTTCCCGCAGCGCGTCAAGGCCCTCGGATACGCACTGCTCCACGCTCATCGGCTTCATCGGCATGGTCCGCGGGTCGAACCCAAGCTTGGCCAGCACCGCCGAGTTTGTCAGCGGGGGCGGCACGACGGTAACGTAGACGCCCCGAGGCTTGAACTCGTAGTGGAGCGCTTCCCCGAGACTGTGGATATACGCCTTGGCGCCACCGTCATTCGCCAGGAACGGAACCCCAATTGCCGCGCCCACCGACCCTATGAGGATAAGGCCGCCCCGGCGTCGCTCGGCGAGTTTCGCTCCGAAATGGTGGGTGATGTCCAGATGCGCCATCGTATTGAGCCGCAAATTCGCCTGAAGCAGCTGCCGATCGAGCTTCAGGAACTCGCCCGGATTTGGGGTGCCGGCATTGGAGACGACAAGGCCGATGTCGAGATCGTGCGTAGCGTCGGCGAGTCCCGCTGTGAATCCCTCTTGTGAGAGATCAAGCACGACGACTCGATGCTCCACACCATAACGCTTGCTAAATTCAACGCCTACTTCCTTAAGCAAGTCCTCCCGCCGCGCAACAAGGACAATGTTGATTCCTGAAGCTGCGATCTGCCGCGCAAATTCCTTGCCGATACCCGATGACGCGCCGGTGATGAGTGCCCATGGGCCGAATTGTTTCTTATCAAGGGTCTTTTGCATTTTTGTTTCCTTTGTTGCGTTTTATTGGGGAGTCTTTTCCTTACGAAGTTCCTGCAATTCGTTTTTACATGACCTTAGACTTGTGCCATACTGCCATCGAACGGCCAGCTTCGAATTAATTCTGTGTTCTGAGCATACGATCGACCGATCGGCTCATTTGTTTCAAAATACATCCAGGCGCCACACGACTCATCATTTTGAGTGGATTCGACTGACCTGGACGAATTTCAAATCGATCGGTTTGCATTCCTTTGACGGCGACTTTAACCATGTCTTCCACCTTCATGATGGAAACGCCTTTCATGTCTTCAAAATTATTAAAGTCACGCAAGAGTTCGGTTTGTGTCGCCGGCGGTGCGAGCTCAAATACCTTCACTTTGGTGTTTTTCAGTTGCACACGAAGAGATTCGGTGAACGAGTGCAGACCGGCCTTGGTGGCACAATAAACCGGTGAAATGGGCAATGGTACAAATGCCAATCCCGATGAAACGTTCATGATTGCGGCCTCTGATTTTGTTTTCAAATGCGGCAAGAATTGTTTCGCAAGGCGAATCGGCCCGCTCAAATTGATTTCAATCTCTCGAGTGATGTCTTCGAGGCTTCCAGCTTTGTCGTGAATATTGATCTCACGCATGATGCCGGCGTTGTTGATCAAAATGTTGAGCTCAGGAAAT
>JBATYB010000067.1:0-5354 GCA_049673825.1 Methylocella sp.
GTTCAGAACGGCACGAATGACGCGCGCGAGCCGCGTTGCCCGCGCGCTTGGCGTGCCATCGTTGCATGAAAGGCTCGCGGCGGCGCGGCGCGGCGACAGGCCGGCGCGATGCAAAGCCTCGCAGACATAAATATTGCCGAGACCGGCAATCAAGGCCTGATCGAGGAGCGCGGCCTTGAGCGACGTTGTCTTCCCCGCAAAAAGTCTGGCGAGAGCCGCGCCGTCGAACGCGTCGCCGAGCGGTTCTATTCCAATGTTGCTGAAAAGCGGATGCGCGGCGAATTCCGGACGCGGGATCAACCGCATGAAGCCGAAGCGGCGCGGATCGTTGTAAACGATACGCGCGCCGGTCGAGAGGTCGAACGTGACATGATCGTGCCGGGAATTTTTCGCGCCCGCAGCGGGGATTGGCCCGCAGGCTTGTTCGATGCGGAAAGACCCAGACATGCCAAGGTGCATGACGAGGACCTCCGCGCCGTCGAGATCGGCGAGGAGATATTTTGCCCGCCGCCGAAGCGCCTCGACGCGTTGGCCAGTGAGCCGTTCAGTGAAACGCTCCGGAAACGGAAACCGCAGATCCGGCCGCCGCTGCTCGACCGCAGCGAGCCGCGCCCCGACCATCGCCGCTTCAAGCCCGCGGCGGACGGTTTCGACCTCAGGCAGTTCCGGCACTTGTCAGCATCCGTGTTTTGGGCAATGACAGGTGCGCCGCAATTGCCTTGCCGGTCAACCTAAATTGGCGGCAACCCGCGCGCCGGCATTATCCGCTTAAGGGGGGCGCGCGAGCGATGCTTCCATCCAGGCGCGCGCGCCAATGGTTTACCAAGGAGACTTCCATGTTCACACGACGCGATGGTTTGAAATTGGCGCTCGCCGCCGCCGCGGTGGCGGCCGGTACGAGGCCGGGCCTCGTTTTGTCCGCGCGCGCGGGGGCCGGACCCGTTTTCAAGGTGCCGCCGCTCGGCTATGGTTTCGATGCGCTCGAGCCTTATATCGATACGACAACCATGATGATCCACCATGATCGTCACCATGGGGCCTATATCGCGGCCTTGAACGGGCTCGTCGAAAAATATCCCGATCTCGCCGCCAAAACGCCGGTCGCAATTCTCACAGATCTTTCCATGGTGCCGGAAGCGGTCCGCGCGCCGGTGCGCAACAACCTCGGCGGCCATTGGAACCACTCCTTCTTTTGGGAGCTGATGACGCCGGGCGGCGCCAAAGAGCCGAACGGAGACCTGAAATCCGCAATCGACTCCTCGTTCGGCTCCCCCGCGAAATTGACCGGGAAAGTCAATGCCGCCGGACTGTCGCGTTTCGGCTCGGGCTGGGCGTGGCTCATCGTCGATAAGAACGGCAAGCTTGATGTCATCTCGACTCCCAACCAGGATACCCCGCTCGAACTAGGCGTCCGGCGCGTGGTTCTGGGCGTCGATGTGTGGGAGCACGCCTATTATCTCAAATATCAGAACAAGCGGGCCGATTATCTCGCGGCGTGGTGGAATACCGTCAACTGGGACAGGGCGGCGGCGAATTTCGCCAAGGCGCCCACCTGACCGGCGGGCGGATCGCCATCGTGACATCCGTTTTCTCCTATGCCGGCGCGATCTGGTGGAGTGTGGCGACGGCGTTTTTCTGCGCGACGCTTGGCTTGGGGCTGGCGCAGCCTTTCGTGCAGCGCCGGCGCTCCGGCAAAGCGCGCGGCGACGCGCAACCGCCCATCTCGGCGATTATTCCGATAAAACTGCTCGACCCTGGTTTCGCGACCGCGCAAGCCTCGATGTTTGTCCAAGACTATCCCGCCTACGAGGTCTTGATCGGCGCCGCCGAAGAGGCGTCTCCCGCGCTCGACGCGGCGCGCCGCATCGCGGCCTCCCATCCCGAGGTTTCGTGCCGTTTTCTGCGCTCGGCGGGCACGGCGGCGGTCAGCCCAAAACTCAATAATCTCGCGCCGCCGCTCGCCGCCGCTCGCCATGATTTCGTCTTCACCAAGGATTCGAATATCACGCTCGACCCCGGCACGATGGCCGCTTTCGCGCAAGATTTTACGCAAGGAGTCGGGCTTGTCGTCGGGGTGCCGGTCGCGGTGCGGGCGAGAAATTTCGCCGGCCGGATTGAGGCCTATTCGATAAATGGTCATGCGCGGCTCTTGCTGGCCGCCTCGGCGCTGGGCGTCGGCTTTGGGGTCGGCAAGGCAATGCTTTTCAAGCGAAGCGACCTCGCCAAGGCGGGCGGCATCGCCGCCATCAGCGATACGCTTGCCGAGGATACCGCGATTTCGAGAGTGCTCGCGCGGCAAGGCCTCAAGACCGTATTTTCGCATCGGACGGCCGCCCAGGAAACCGGCGCGCGAACCTTCCGCGAAATCTATGAGCGGCAGCTGCGTTGGAGCATCGTCAGAAGAAAACACGAGCGCGTCACTTTTCCCCTGGAGCCGCTCGCGAGCCCGCTTCCGGCGGCCGTCGCGGGCGCGCTTGCGGCGCCGCTGGTTTGTTATCCCGCTTGGCTCGGCTTTTCCGTGACCTTGCTTTCGTGGTTCTGCGCCGAGACGGGCTTCGCGCTTTGCAAGGGGTGGGAGGTTTCGCGGTGGTCCCCGCTCGCTTTTTTGGGGCGGGAAATTCTTGCGCTCGTGGCGTGGCTGCGCGCCTTCACCACCCATGATGTCGTCTGGGCACGGGTTCGCTTCGATGCCCGCCAAGGCGCCCGCGCCCCGCCGTGCGAACCGGCGGCCTTGCTGAGTCATGAAATCGGCGAGCGCCAGGATAGCGGCTGATGCCTTCAGTGGGTCAAGGCGCGAATGGAGGGGGGTTCGGCGCTTCACCCGCGAATACGGCCGGGAGCGGGCTCACTTGCACAGGATGAAAACGCTCATGGACCTGGCCTGATCCGCGAGATCCTCGGGTTTCAGGGCGGAGGTGGAAGCGCCTGCACTATATTTGATCCGGTTCGTGTCCAGAAAATTGGCCACGGTCGAGGCCTTCAACGCGAAGTTCACATTCTGCGGGAGGTCTCCGCTCGCCTCGGCGATTTTCAATGCGTTTAATTTGGCGGTCACGATCCCCACGAGGTTTCCGTTCTGATCGAGCAAGGGGCCGCCGCTATTGCCCGCCTGGACTGGCGCGGATATTTGCAAGTAGCGAGAGTCGTCGCCGATCCCCGCAAGCGCCGTCACATTGCCGAGAGTGAAGTTGCCGCTCGATGCAAGGACATCGGCATGTGGATAGCCAAAGGCCGCCACGGATTCGCCCAGCCGCACACTTGATCGCAGGGCAGCCGTCCGGACCGGCTTCAGGGATGTCGAGAGAAGCGCCAAATCATTTGAAGCGTCGCGAGCGATAACGCGCGCATCGGCCGCTGCCGCCTGATCCATGAAGACGCGGAATGACGTGCAGTTCTCGACGACGTGGTTGTTGGTGAGGACGTAACCCGCGTTGCTCACGAAAAAGCCGGAACCCGATGAAACACTAACACTTGGTTTTGGCGGTGGCGCAGGTGCGGTGCTCTGGTCCTCCGGCGGCGCGGGTGGCCGCTCATAATTATTGGCGGCGCGCGGTTGACCTGCTTCGTCGAACCTTGGCACCGAGATCATCGGCGTTCCGAGCATTTGGTTCGAAAGTGAGCCTGATACGAGCGCGACAATCCGCCCGCCATAGAGCGGAGCATCATCATTTCGCCAAACCATTGCAAAGCCGAGTAATCCCGCACCATCCTGATGGTAGCGGAGGTATTCGCTGGTTCCATCCTTGTCCGAAGAGATCGCGAAGAAACCGTTGCGCATCACACGGTAAGAAATATTTTGGCCCTCGCCTCTGAATTTGCTGAGCATGTAGTTGAACACGATCTCCAGCTGGGAATTTGGTAGATATTGGTACTTAATCTCGACTCCATCACCATCGAAACGGACGCCATTCCTATCCGGGACAATCTTGCCGCCAATCCCCATGGGTACCCAGATCGGGTGGCCCCGCGTCGGATGCGCCATCTGCACGAAGCCCCAATATCGCAGGTTCGGAATGGCCAGGCTGAAAAGCTTATCGATCTCGGCCTTGGCAAGGATACCCGTTGGCGGGTCACCGAGATCACTTTGGAAGCGCTGCGTATCCTCGAACAGTCGCAGGCTGTAATCGGGTCGTGGGATCTGCGCCCAGTAACCCGCCGCTGTCATCATAATCTGAAAGGTGGCCTTGGTATTGACGTCGAGATTATTGAAACGGGCCTCGGCTTCCGCGAAGCCAGCGGGCCTCGGGTTCGCGGGAGCCGGTGCAGTTAGCGCAAGAATGAAGAAAAGAAATGAAATTATACGCATATCGCGCTTCTAGATTCGTACTGGGAAGGCCCGAGATTATCAGTCCCGCGTCAAGAAATTCATAATATCGCAATTGGGCGCAGATGTCGCGTCTGCCTTTGCTCGGACACGGTGTGCCTTAAGCCGCCGTCTTGTCTTTACCGTGCAGCGACGCCTTTCATTTCTGGCGCGGGCTGTCGTAGCAGGCTTTGGGCAGGCTGGGCACGTTGAATTTGACCGGATCGCCGCATTTGTCGCATCCGGCGGCAAAGAAACAACAAATAACGCTGGCCAAGGTCAAAACGAAACGGCGCATGGTCTTCTCCCGGTCGGGTTTTGCCTAGCACGCGAGAAGTTGCCGCGCCAGTCAAGCAAACCTAAGCGGCAATACTGCCGATCCTCAGCCGGAGCCGCTCCGGTCCGCGCAGCGACGCATCGGGGCGCGATATCCGAACTCAGCCTTGGGCCGCGAAGAAGGCCGCGGATTTCGGCGTAGGTGCTAACGATAATGGTCTCTTCGTCCTCGCGCGTGACGGGCGTTTCGCGCAGACGGGCGTAGAGCGGATGGGGATCGGTGCGGTGGCCCGGTCGAGCACTTGCGCGAAAAGGGTGGGTGTCCGGCATGAGTTGTCCTTGATTTTGGGCATCAATCGCAAACCTTATAAGACGTTACCGCGCGCTCAGGGTGTGGGCGAGCTCGACAACCGCCGCGACCTTCGTGGGCTCGTCCGGTATTTGACCTGCCGCCTGCAAGGGCTGTTAGTCATCGAGAGCTGGCGTCGCAAATCTGGACAGAGCGATAAGCGGATTTTCCGCCTGACGGCGGCGATCACGATCGCCGCTGTCAGGAGCGAAGATGACGAAACGAGCCCGCCGGAGCCACACGCCGGCTTTCAAGGCGAAGATGGCGCGGGCCGCGCCAAGGGGCGAGAAGACGCTTTCCGAACTGGCGCAACTGTTCGATGTCCATGTCAACCAGATCATGCAACGGAAAAACCAGCTTCTCGATGGCGCGGCGGGTGTCCTCGGTCATGGCAAAAGCGAAGCCGCGCCTGGCGTGGGCTTGAAG
>JBATYB010000068.1:0-27146 GCA_049673825.1 Methylocella sp.
GGTTTTGCTCGAGACGCCGCGCTTCCTCGCCGGGACGTGGGCGGAGCAATCGCGATAAGCGATTGCGGAGGGACGGTCATTCCGAATTTTGGTCCGCGGCTTCTTCAAGACCGCGCATCGTGCATGGGAGGACCGATCCGCCCGAATGCCCATCATGCGGCGGCGGCGGCCGACCGCGGAGAGAACCCTGAACCCGGCGGACGTCTCTTGAGCAAGCAAGGGCTGACGATGATCGGCGATGCTGGCTTAAAGCCCGGATGGCGAGTCCGCCTGCGTCAAGCCGCGCGCGGGGCGCGCCCGCCTCCGGCGGCTTCGGGCTTGACCCGGTCGTCCCCGCCATCCACGAGGTCGCCGTCGCATCGATGCCGGAAAATGCGCAAGCGCGTTCGAACATTCCAAAATGCCCTTGACGAAGCCGCGGCGAATAGAGAACCAAGATGCTTCACGTGAAACATGTTGGCACGATCGACGCGTGAGGCGCGGAGCTTACTCGGCGCGCCACGGAAAGGTCCAGGTCTCTGTCAGCGCCCGCGTGCCGGTCCGCAAAAAGGCGCGCAAATCCGCCGATTGGCCGGATTCGAGCTGCACGTCGATGACCGCGCGAAACCCTTCTGTATGAGCGTTCGGAACGGTGAAGGAGCGCACGATTTTGCCCTGGCTCGTGGACGGAACGACCTCGACCAATTCCGGATCGGCGGCGTAAAAGGCGAGGTCGCCGCCGGCGAAATCGATAACGAACCGGCGCGAACCAGGCACCGGCGGTTCGGCGAAGCCGAGGGCGGCGGTCGTCGTCTGAAAGGTGCTCAGCGTCCGCCCATTGGGCGAGAGCTGGGTCAGATTGAGACTGGCGACGATGCGGTAGGCATAGCTGAAGGGCTTTCCTGGCTCCGGCGCATCCTTGGGCACGAACGAGGCGACGATATTGTCGTTGGTCTCGTGCTCGGTCGGAAGTTCGACGAGCTCGACCCGGCCTTCGCCCCAACTCTCCCGCGGCTCGACGAAATAGCTCGGCCGCATCTCATAGGCAAGATCGAGGTCCTGATAATGGTCAAAGTCGCGGTCCCGTTGCAACAGGCCAAAGCCCCGGAGATCGCGGTCGAGAAAGGCGGAAACTTCCGGCTTCACCGGGTTGCGCAAAGGGCGCCAGATCCATTCGCCGGTTTCCGAATGGATCAGGAGCCCATCCGAATCATGCAGCTCGCGGCGGAAGTCCTCGTTGAAACGATGGTCGTCCTCGCCAATGAAGAACATCGAAGTGAGGGGCGCCAGACCGAAATTGACATTCGGCTTGCGGGGAAAGAGCGCCGCCGAGATTTCGATGGCGGTGTCGATTCCAGGATAGAGCTCGAAACGATAGGCGCCGGTCGCCGACGGGCTGTCGAGCAGCGCATAGATCGTCGCCTGATCGGCGTTGGGCTCGGGCGTCTCGATCCAGAATTCGCGAAAAAAAGGGAACTCCTCGGTGGGGGTGCCCGCCCCGACCGCGAGCGCGCGCGCCGACATTCCATAGCGCTGGTCGCGGCCGAGAAAGCGAAAATAGCTGGCGCCCAAAAAGGCGACGACCTCGTCGAAGACCTTGGGGCTGTTCAAGGGGTAATGTAGACGAAAACCGGCGAAGCCGAGATTGACCGGCACGGGCTTGTCGATCTTGGTGCGGCCGTAATCGAAAAGATTGGCGGCATAAGGAATGGGTGTTGGAATGCCGTCGCGGAGCGTGTTGATGGTCACCGGACGCCGGTAGAGATGCCCGAGGTGGAACAATTGCAGCCGGAACCGGCTCCCGTTGGCGGCGAGAAAAGCTTTGTCCGGGCGAAATCTGATGTCGCGCCAGGCATCGAAGTCGAGTTTGTTCAGCGCTTCGGGAAGCGCCGGCGAGGCGGTGTCGAAATCCGCCGTGGCCAGGTCGCGGGCGCGGCGCACGACATCGTCGAAGTTGAATTTCGGCGGCGGCGGCTTTCCGGGTTGGGCCGGCGCGGACCGAAAAGTTGATGGCAGAGAGCCCGAGAGAACGAGATATTTGACCAGCGTGCGGCGATTAAGGTCGGTCATGGGCTTCGGGACAAGGAGGGTCATTGCCCGTCAATTTGGCAGGCGAGCGTGGTTGACGGGGTACTCATCTTTTTAGCCAGCGGCAAGCGGAAGGCGGCGCTTTTTTCGAGATCCGAAAAAGAATAAGCATCCGATGGGTGGTCGTGCATCAGTTTGACGGCGGCGCCCATTGACGCCTTGGAATTAGCGCGTCGATCGCCATAATAGGGAATGGTCAAGATAGGGAATGGTCAAGCGCCCAAAACGGCCCCGCGACCGCAATCAGCTCGGCAAGCTGATTGACGATCTTTCAGTTGGGGAAGCGAGCGAAGCTGCGCCGGCTCCGGACAGTCCAGCCGTCGCATTTGCCCGGCAGGGAGGATTGAAAGGCGGCAAAGCGCGTGCCGCAACCTTAACGGCAGAACGCAGGCGTGAGATAGCTTTGCTCAAGGCAAAGAGCCGGCGGGGCCGTAAGGGTGGTTCAGAATAATTTCGGTAAATTGATCGAGCGTCTCGCAATTCGCGAGAACGCGGACATTTACCTCTATAGCGCCCAAATTCAATGCCTCCCGGCGGCGGTCCGGACGGAGGTTTACACCTGAATGCCGGGGCGGTTTTTGCCGCCGCAAGCCCTTGCCGGATGCTGATTCGCACGGATCGCGTTGGAATAGCCCGCATGAGGCGGCGGCCGTCTGCTTTTTCTTGGCGCCAGTTCTTGCCGCCAGTTCTCGGCGCCAGCTCTTGACGCCCGCCCGCGCCCCTCTCTTCGGGCAGGATTGAAGGCGAACATCCGCTTCACATTCCAGGCCATGGTCGCGAGGCTCCGCCCGCCGCGCGCCTTGGCGAGCCCGCGGAGCGGAAACTGACGGAATCCGGGCACCGCTTTGAGGATGCCGGAAACCGGCTCGGGAGGTTGTTTGCGCAGGGCAACAGAGATCCCTGCCGTCCGGCGTCTTCATCCGATGCGCCATGACTTCGGCCGGTGGCGGAGTCTCTGGAGCGGGCGGCGCCGTCGAGATCGCGCTCGGTCAGGAGCGGATGACGCGGCCGACGGCCCATGGCGATCGGCGGCTCGATCCCTGCCTTCCCGCAAGCCTCGGCATTCGCCGCGTCGAAATAACCGGCACCGGCCAGCGGCCGCTCGTCCACCGGCGGCGCCAACGGAAACCCGGTCCGCCGGTCCATCGCGCGGACGTTGCTCATCGGCCGGCGCCCGTCATCATGCGAGAATCAATGCGCTAAATCTATCGCATGCCGCCGTCGTCCGTTAAGTCCGCCAGGCTGCCAGCATGTTTCCTTACTGGTTGCATTCTGGTTACAAACAGACACCGGCAGGACGCGCCGCACGAAAAGGCCCCAGACGATGATCGACCTTTATTATTGGACCACCCCGAATGGACACAAAATCACGCTCTTCCTGGAAGAGACGGGACTCCCCTACACGATCCATCCGGTCAATCTGAGCCGGGGGGACCAGTTCAAGCCGGAATTTCTGGCGATTTCGCCCAATAACCGCATTCCGGCAATCGTTGACAAAGATCCTGGCGACGGTGGCGCGCCGGTGTCCGTTTTCGAATCTGGCGCGATCCTCGTCTATCTCGCCGAGAAAACCGGGAGATTTCTGCCCCAGGATTTGCGCGGCCGGGTGGAAATGCTCGAATGGCTCTTCTGGCAGGTCGGCGGCCTTGGCCCCATGGCCGGCCAGAACCACCATTTCAAGCAATACGCGCGGGAAAAGCTTAGCTATGCGATCGAACGCTACCAGAACGAAACCAACCGTCTCTACGCCGTCCTCGACAAACGTCTGGCCGACCGGGCCTTCGTGGCGGGGGATTATTCGATCGCCGACATGGCGGCCTATCCGTGGATTGTCGGCCACGAAAACCAAGGCCAGAAGCTCGACGATTTTTTGCATCTGAAGCGTTGGTTCGAGGCGATCCGTCCCCGTCCCGCGACGCGGCGCGCCTATGCCATCGCGGCCGGAATCAATACGACGCCAATCGCCGGCGACGAGGAGTCGCGCAAAATCCTGTTCGGCCAGACGGCGGCCAATGTGAAATAAGGCTTCTCCGCCACGCTGCGGCACCAAGCCTTTCGGCTGTGGTTTTATACTGCAATCAATGCTTCGGCTATTTCACGTGTGCCCGCGTGGAAAGAGCCAGACAAAAATATTGACCAGAACCGAAACAAATGAAATGACCACATTCGGTACCACCGCCCAAAGCATTTAGCGAGCGTTTTTCTTTGACTATTCGGCGGTGTCTTGGCGGCGTAATATTACACACCCTGTTGATCGCCGCGAAACGCCGCAGTGACTACGCGACCCTGCCGACCTTGAAGTAGGCCACGAGCGATAAAAACAGGAAAATGAGTACAATCCAGTTGAAAGTTGAGTCTGAGTGCGTGTGTCCCCATAGCGCTGCAACGAGCATGACACATCCGACCAGCAAGCTAAGAATACACAATGTTTTATCGAAGCCTCCGGCAAATACATTCCAAATGTTCTGGACAATAACCACAATAATACATCCAATATATATATATTTGATAGTTCTTTGTTTGTTATCTGCTTGGGATCGTTGTCAAACAACCCGAGAAAAAAATAACCAAAAAACATGAGGATGACTTCTAGGAAATCGATTGTAAATGCGCCAACGCCATACTTCTCGTCCGATGTCTCTTCGTTGCTCAAAAATGATAAGCTGAAGAATACGGAAAATAATAATGCGAAATAGATAGAAATATCAGAAAAAATAACAAATATAGATCCTTCCTTAGTTATGCGGTTTAGGAGCAAAACAATACCAGTTCCAAGGACCGCAGGATAATACAAACCCTGCATTAAGCGTTTAAGTGGACTGAATGCTGATGTCATAGGAATGCCTTCCCGTTCTTTCGACTGCCGTTCGCGAATGGAGGCAACGGCTTTTAGGTCGGCATACTATTCCGATGCAGCATACGCACAACCGTCTGCAGGCACCAAGCTGGGCAGTAGAGGGGTGACGAGATATTTTCTCCCGAGCCAGGGTATGGCGGGCCTCGAGGCAATGCATACTTTCCTTAATCCAGACTGACCCACTACCGCCCTTTGGGCTTGCTTTATTTCCTGAAATTGCCGGCTTATATCAACGTCATAAGGCTCACCTTGGCCAACGCGCGCGGCGTGGCGAGAGCCCGGAAAAGTGTTGCTTCGAGCCGCGCGGGTCCGCATTGGAGACGGGACGGAATGTCGGGACATAGCCAGTTCAAAAACATCATGCACAAGAAAGGCAAGCAGGATGCGATCCGCTCCAAGCTGTTTTCCAAGCTCGCCCGCGAAATTACCGTTGCCGCGAAAATGGGATTACCCGACCCGGGCATGAACGCGCGGCTGCGGGCCGCCGTCTTGGCCGCCCGCGCGGAAAACATGCCGAAGGACAATATCGAGCGCGCCATCAAGAAGGCCTCTGCCGCCGACGCCGAAACTTACGACGAGGTTCGCTATGAAGGCTATGCACCAGGCGGCGTCGCCATCATTGTCGAGGCGCTGACCGACAATCGTAACCGGACGGCGGGCGAGGTGCGCTCTTATTTCACCAAGTCCGGCGGCACGCTCGCCGAGACCGGCGCGGTGTCCTTCCTGTTCGATCATGCCGGCATTATCGAGTTTCCGGCGAAAGCCGCTTCGGAAGAAGCCATGATGGAGGCGGCGATCGAAGCCGGAGCCGAAGATGTCCAATCGAGCGAGGACGGCCACGAGGTCATCACCGCGCTCGAAAGCCTGCGCGAGGTCGCGCAAGAGCTCGAGTCGAAATTTGGCGAGCCGCGCAAGGCACGCCTGATTTGGAGGCCGCAAAATACGATCAGCGTTGACGACGACGCCGGCGAAAAGATCCTGCGCCTCGTCGGCATGCTCGAAGACAATGACGACGTGCAAAACGTCTATGCCAATTTTGAAGTTTCCGACGCGCTCGTGGCGAAGTTCGCCGGCTCATAACGATCGTCTGGGGTGCCGGCGCTCCGGCCGGACAGTTACGGCACCCCTTATCCCCTAGCACGCGGTGACTTTTTCCGGGATCGTGTCGCCCGGAAGGCCGCCCTTCGCCTGCCCTTCATCGGGCGCGGCCTCTACGGCGACGCCTGCCGCGCGAATGATCGCGGCGCCGATTTCATTGATTTTGTGCCGCAAAATTTCATTTTCCTCACGTTGCATGAGGGCCGCGTCGATATCTTGCGGGGGTAGCATGGCCCGGAGCGCGGCCAGCTCCTGGGTGAGCCCGGCGCACGTCTTGCGGGCCGCATCGAGCGCATCCTGCGAGGCAGCATGGGCGCTACGCAGCCGCTCGATTTTTTCGAGATGGCCACTCTCGACCGCGCGGGCCGTTTCGGCTTGCAGCATGCGGTGCCGGATCAAGTCCTTTTCCCGCTTGACGGCGGCTTCTAAAGCCTCTTCGCGATCCGCGACCCTGGCCGCCGCGGCTTTAAGAATGAGTTGATCGGCTTGATGCTGAAGCCGCAGGGTCGAAAGCTCCCCTTCGAGAAGCTCGACCTTGCTGGTTTGCGCCGCAAGCGCTTGGCCCTGCCGCGCCATACTAGCCTCAAGCGCCGCCAAGGCGTCCCGCTGCTTGGCGGCGTGCGCTTGCGCCTCCTCGAAATCGGCCGCGAGCATGTTGATTTGAACGTCCTTGCGCGCCATGAGTCCGCTTGTGTCGTAAGATTCCTTTGCCGTGGCGGCGAGTTCGGCCGAGGTCTCCGCCAAGGCGCGTTGAAGCGCGGCGAGCCCGGCGCCGCGTTCGCTATCTTGCTGGGAAAGAGCGAGTAAACCGGCATCTTGACCGGCGATGATCGCCGCGCGGCGTCCAAGTTCGGCCATGTCGGCCGCATGAACGAGGTTGAGGGCTTCGGCCTTTTGCTCGAGCTGCCTGCGTTCGACCGCGAATTCGGCCCGCAAAAGATCGCGCCCGGCGAGGATTTCCGCAGGGGAAAGCGGAAGCTGCATTTCGAGCCGCCGCGTGGACAACCTTATGGCGCGCCGCCAAAACGCAGGAGCGGCCGCGAGAGCGATTAGGCCCGCGACCAAAAACCCAAGCGCGAAGACCATTGCCTGTTCAATCACATCCCGCCGTGCCCCATCTGGACAAAAGGACTCCCCCGATCCCTTTACGACAAATTTATCCGCTACCCAAATTCTCCACCGGACCGGGAATGATAGGCGTCTTGTTCACAACGCCTGGCGCCGGCGGCCGGCGAGACTGCTTCGAGCGCCCGGCGCCTCGCGGTTCAAGAGACCATCGGGCCCCTCGGCGTTGAAGCGGAGAACCCGGTCGCGCACGATTTGCAACCCGCCGCCGCCGGTCCGGGCCGCATCCGAGCGCGCGCCGCCATCATAAATTGCGGCCCGCGCCATCCTTCGACGGGCTCGAGAGACACCGAGTCTGATCGGGATCGCGCGATTGCCGCGCCGGCTTGCGCAGACCAACCGCGGCGACGCCGGAACGAAGCGGAACCGGAACCGACTTGACAAACCTCCCAAAAGCTGCTCGCCATCGTGAATGGGGCACATGCCGATTCGGGAATCCCCCCAGGAGGCAACCTCCCAGAGACTTGGTAGCGCGCCCAGGATCTCAATCCGATCAAGCAAGTTTTCGCCAAATTCAAGGCGCTGCCGCGAACCGAGGCAGCCCGAGCCATCGCTGTCCCTTGGGCAACAAGCGGGCGCCCGCTCGAGCGCTTCCCGCCAACCGAACGGGCAAACTATCTCGTCAATAGCGGCTATCCACATTCGAATGATTTCAGACTACGAACGTTTGCAAAACGTCATGGGGGGACAAGATGAGGAAACAGAGCTTATTCCTTGTGTCACTGCTCATAGGCTTCCTCGCGGCGGCATTCCCGTCGATGAGCGATGAAATCGTCAATGTTGAACAAGGCTGGAGCCCCGCCGACAAAACGGCATGGTATACGACAAACCAGGGCATGCGGCTTTTGCCGTTGAGCTGGCTGCGGGCGCTGGAGCAGCCGGATTCCGAGAAGCCCTTTCTGGCGCCCGAATATATGGCGTCGTTCAACTATCTTCCCGGTCCGGGCACATCGGATTTGCCGCTCGGCTTTGTGATTGACGCTCAAGACGATTCTCAGCTGTCGGTCACCAAGGTGCGCTGGAAAGAGGGGCAGTCTTCGAAAGAGCCATGGGTAGGGTTGACATGTTCCGCCTGCCATTCGAACGAACTCACCTATAACGGCAAGCGGATGCGCGTCGAGGGCGCGCCATCACTCACCGATTATCAGTCTTTCTCGACGGCGCTCGACAAAGCGCTCGATCAGACATGGCTCGACGACGAAAAGTTCGCACGCTTCGCGAAGCAAGTTCTCGGCGACGATAGCCAGGACGCAGACAGACTGCGCGGCGAATTGGCTAAACTCGACGGCGCGCGGACGAGAGTTGCAGCGTCCAATGCAACGCCGCTGCGGTACGGGTTTGGACGCCTCGACGCCATTGGCTATGCCTTCAATATGATAGCGATGCGCGCTAACGCGCCCGGGCAAATCTTTCATGCTCCCGACGCTCCGGTCAGTTTTCCTTTCTTGTGGAACATTTCTCAATTGAACAAGGTTCAATGGAACGCTTCGGCGCCCAATGGGCCGGTTTTGGGCGGTGTTGCCCTCGGCGCCTTGGTCCGCAATGCGGGCGAAGTGCTCGGCTTTTTCGACGATATCCAGATCGAGCCCTATCCAAAGTCGTTGACTCGACCAGGATACAAATCGGGCATCGATATTGCCAACCTCGATCAGCTGGAACAGATGGTGCGCCGGCTCAAACCCCCGGCTTGGGCCGGCGTGTTTCCAGCAATAGACGAAACCAAGCGCTCTGCGGGACAGCGGCTGTTTGCCGAGCGTTGTGCAAGATGTCACGTGCACCTCGATCGCGAGGATCTCACGACACATATCGATGTCGGCACGACTTTGCTGAAAGGACCCGATCGCATCGGAACCGATCCGTGGATGGCCTGCAATGCCTATGCAGACAGCGCGCGAACGGGATCTATGATAGGAGCGCCGGTAGGCTATCTCGCTTTACCGCAGCTGCAAAAGCTGAAATTGCTTGGATCCACTGCGCCTGAGTTAGATATGTGGGCAACAGCCGCCTTAGGCTCGATCGTGGGTGACCTTAGAAAATACAAGGACTTCGTCACCGCGACGCTCGCGCAGGAAGTGTTTAATCGTAAGTCGACGCCGCACAACGATCTTAAGCCGCACATTAAACTCAGTAATCTGGTGCCCGAAATTGCGCCCGCCACCGTCGCTCCAGATAAGGTCGCGCAACTGAAGGGATGTCTCGCTGACGACAGTCCCATCCTCGGCTACAAATTCCGCCCGCTGACCGGCATCTGGGCGACTGCGCCTTATCTGCACAATGGGTCGGTTCCAACGCTCTATGACTTGCTGCTGCCGCCAACCGACCGTCCTACGAGGTTTTATGTCGGGACGCGCGAATTCGATCCCGTGAAAGTTGGTTTCAAGACCGGGCAATCGGCTGATAACAGCTTCTTGTTTCGGGTGTTCGACGATCAAGGAAAGCCGATCCAGGGAAATCTCAATTCCGGTCACGATTACAACAACGCCAGCCTATCGGCGGCCGATCGTGAAGCGCTCGTCGAATATATGAAGGGTCTTTGAGCTTTATCGAGGTGTCGCGTTGGATACCCCTGCTCACCGGGTATCCGAAAAAACCGCTTGCGTGGGTGCCAAAATTAGATTCGGCCGGCCCAACGCTAAGCGGCCTTTATTACGAGCGCTTGTCAATCGCGACGTAGTCGCGCCTCGGCGAACCGACGTAGAGCTGGCGCGGACGGCCGATCTTCTGATTTGGATCCTCGATCATTTCCTTCCATTGCGCGATCCAGCCGGCGGTGCGCGCCACCGCGAAAAGCATGGTGAACATCGCCACCGGGAAGCCCATCGCTTTCAGCGTGATCCCAGAATAGAAATCGATATTCGGATAGAGCTTCTTCTCGATGAAATATTCGTCGCTCAGGGCGATTTTCTCAAGTCCCATCGCAACATCGAGCAGCGGGCTATCCTTGATGCCGAGCTCGTTCAGGACATCGTGACATGTCTCCTGCATGATCTTGGCGCGCGGGTCATAGTTTTTGTAGACGCGGTGGCCAAACCCCATGAGCCGGAACGGATCGTTCTTGTCCTTGGCCCGGGCGATGAACTTCGGGATATTTTCGACCGTGCCGATTTCCATCAACATTTTGAGCGCGGCTTCATTGGCGCCGCCATGCGCCGGCCCCCACAAGCACGCCACGCCCGCGGCGATGCAGGCGAACGGATTTGCGCCCGACGAGCCGGCAAGCCGCACCGTCGAGGTCGACGCATTCTGCTCGTGATCGGCATGGAGAATGAAGATGCGGTCCAGCGCGCGGGAAAAAACCGGGTTGATCTTATAGTCTTCGGTCGGCACGGCGTAGCACATGCGCAAAAAATTCGAGGCATAATCGAGCTCGTTCTTTGGATAAATGAAGGGCTGACCCAGCGAATATTTATACGCCATCGCGGCGAGGGTCGGCATTTTGCCGATCAGACGCAACGATGCTACCATGCGCTGCTTCGGATCTGAAATATCGGTCGAATCGTGATAGAAGGCCGAGAGCGCTCCGACGCTCGCCACCAGCACGGCCATCGGATGGGAGTCGCGGCGCAGGCCCTGGAAGAACCTGGCCATCTGCTCATGCACCATCGTGTGCCGCGTTATCCTGTAGTCGAAGTTCTTCTTTTGAACGGCGGTTGGCAATTGCCCATAGAGCAAGAGATAGCAGGTCTCGAGGAAATCGCCGTGCTCGGCGATCTGCTCGATCGGATAGCCGCGATAGAGCAATACGCCCTGGTCGCCGTCGATATAGGTGATCTCCGATTCGCAACTCGCCGTCGAGCTGAACCCCGGATCGTAGGTGAACATTCCGGACTGGGCATAGAGCTTGCCGATATCGACAACCGAAGGCCCCATTGTTCCGGTCTTGACCGGCACTTGGACGGTGGAATTGCCGATGCTAAAGGAGCCGGTCGTCGCGCTCATGGGGCTGCTTTCCTTAGGGTCGTTGCGCCGAGCCGGCGTGCCATGCATAAGGGCTCCGACGCAATATTAATGATGCGGCGCAGCAACACTAGCTCATGCGCGGCGTCCTTTCAAGCGGAGGAAAACCGGGCTAGCGTATTATCTCACGCAACGCTTTACCATATGATCCGGGTGAGTCATGCGGCGCGGCATGTTTGCAAGCGGCGCGGCATAGGCGGCAACGCCCGGGAACAGGCGGGAATTGCAACGGATCGTCCGGTCCGGCAAGACGGAGCAGCGCTTAGCGTCGCGGGCGCGGATCGTGCTTGGCCCGGCGGACGGTAAATCCAACGACGCGCTGGCCAAGGGACGCAAGACCTCGCGTCCGGCCGTGCCCGATTGGCGGCAGCGCTGCGCCGAAGGCGGGGTCAAGGCTCTTTAGCGCGACCGTCCGCGCGGGCGGCGTTTCAAGCCGTTGGCGCGCGCCAAGGAAGCCGGGATTATTGCCGGGACGCAAGGCGCTCCCGCGCAAGCCGCGCGGCGGAGCTGCGGCGGCATGGCCAAGGTCCGCGGCGCCGGCAAGGCGCCGGTCCGGCGCGTCCGGCACGCCAACGGCCCGAAGCCGCATTGACGCAAGACGTTCAAGCGATCGAACGATCCCGGTTTTAGCGCGAAGCTTGAGGATGTGGCCGGCCTTCATATGACCCCGCCCGGTCACGCGCTCGTGTTCCGCATCGGCGATCCTTCGATGACCTCAGGATGAAAAGTGCCGGATTTTAGCGCTTGATCGCACCCGGCCCGGCCTGCCGATGAAGAAGGGGCGTGCGGGAACCATGACGCACGGCTCCAAGCGCAACGGCACGGCGACATGGTTCGCCGCGCTTGATTACGAGCTTCCGTTCTTCCAAATCGTCGCCGGGATTGAAATCGATAACAGCGCGTCCGGCATCACTAGCCAGGCCACCGTCAACGGAACATTCGTCTCCGGCGCCCCGGCGACCGCCACCTTCGGCTCCAAATTTGACGACTTCGGCACGGCGCGGCTTCGCCTTGGCTACGCCTGGGGCCGTGCCCTGCCCTATTTAACCGGCGGCTTCCCCTGTGGAACGATTGAAACGTTTTACAGCGTCGCTACGCCAGGTTTCTTTAACACTGGATCGAGCACCGCGACACGCTCGGGCGTATTTCCCCATGTCGGGGCAGCCGGTGGCCGGGTCGAATATGCCATCGCTCCAAACTTCACGGTGAAGGTTGAATACTTGTACGATATCATCTACGCCCGCCCGGCGGAGTTCAATCCGGCAGCCGGATCCTCGATCTCGTTCGGCACGCGCACGGCATATTATATTGCCCGCGTTGGTTTGAACTACCATTTCGATTGGCTGTCGCCTTTAGCAGAGCCTTTTGTCGCAAAATACTAAAAGCTCCGGCCAAGAGCCGCGCAAGCCAGCTCATGCAACGCGCTTGGTCCGCCCGGCGAAGCGCCCATAAAAGGATTCTTGCGTGCTTGCCATATCCACGACGATTTTAGGCGGCGCAAAACGTTCGCCGTATTTTTGCCGGAGCTTTTCGCAAAGCGCGACGAAGTTTGCCGCGCCCATCCCGTCGATATAACTCAACGTGCCGCCGGTGAATGGCGCGAAGCCGAAGCCGATGATCGAGCCGACATCCGCCTCGCGCGGGTCGGTCACCACGCCTTCCTCTATGGCCCGCGCGGCTTCGACCGCCTGGGTCACGAGAAAGCGCTGTTTGAGTTCGCCAGCATCGATCGCGTCCGGATCGAGCTTGGTTTGTTGAAACGCCGCGAGCCCCGGCCATAGGGTTTTCATGCCCTGCGCCGGATAATCGTAAAAGCCCTTGCCGTTCTTGCGCCCACACCGGCCGTGATCGGCGACCATCGCCTTGAGCAAATTTTCCTGCGCAGGATCGACCGCCGCGGGTCCCAAATCGCGCTTTGCCGCCTCTAGGATCTTGAGGGCGAGATCGAGCGCGACCTCGTCGTTGAGCGCGAGCGGCCCGACCGGCATGCCCGCCATTTTGGCCACGTTCTCGATCATCGCGGGCGGAACGCCTTCGAGGAGCATGATGTGGCCCTCGTGAATATAATTGCCGACGCAGCGATTGGCGTAAAAGCCGCGCGCGTCATGCACCACGATCGGCGTTTTCTTGATCGCGCGAATATAATCCAATGCGACGCCAAGCGCGCGATCTCCGGTTTTCTCGCCAAGAATCACCTCGACGAGAAGCATCTTTTCCACCGGCGAGAAAAAATGAATCCCGATAAAATTCTCGGGCTCGCCATAGGCTTGCGCAAGCGAAGTAATCGGCAGCGTGGACGTGTTCGAGGCGAAGATCGTGCCGGGCTTGAGAACCGCGCGCGCCCTTTGCGTGGCGGCGGCCTTGACCGCGCGGTCCTCAAAAACCGCCTCGATCACGAGATCGGAGCCAGCGAGATCCTGGTAATCCGCCGATGGTTTGATTCTTGAAAGAAGCGCTTCCTTGTCGGCGGTTTTCGCGCGGCCCTTTAAGACCTGCGCCGAAATAAGCTTCTCGCAAATCTCCTTCCCCTTGTCAGCCGCCTGCCGATCCCGGTCAATCAGCACCACCTCCATCCCGGCGCTCGCGGTGACATAGGCAATGCCCGCGCCCATGAAGCCCGCACCGAGGATTCCAACCTGTTTAATCACGCTCGCCGGAACATGCGCGGGGCGCCGCGCGCCTTTGTTCAGCTCGCCCATGGAAATGAACAGCGTGCGGATCATCGCGCCAGCCTCCGGCGAACGCACAATCTTGGCGAACCAGCGCGATTCGACGCGCAGCGCCAAATCCATCGGCAATTGCAGGCCCTCGTAGACGCTGTGCAAAATCGCCTTGGCGGCCGGATAATTGTCATGCGTCTCACGCCGGTAGATGGCGTTGGCGGCCGGCCATACCATCATGCCTTGCGGCGAAAACACTTTTCCCGAAGGGAGCCTAAAACCCTGTTCGTCCCATGGCGCGACGCCCTTGCCGCCGCCCGCGATCCAGGCCTTGGCCTTCGCGACGATGTCTGCCGCGGGGGCAACCTCGTGCACGAGGTTCATTGTTTTCGCCGCTTTCGGCCTAATCTGCTCGCCCCTGAAAAGCATTTGCAGCGCGTCGCCGGTCGGCATGAGACGAGCGACACGTTGCGTCCCGCCGGCGCCCGGGAACAAGCCGACCTTGATCTCGGGCAAGCCGATTCTGGCTTTACCGTTATCGGCGATGACCCGGTAATGGCAGGCCAGCGCGAGTTCGAAGGCGCCGCCAAGGCAAGTGCCATTGATCGCAATGGCGAAAGGCTTGCCGCAGGTCTCTAGCTTACGATAAACTTGCGACAGGCGGCGGGCGCGCTCGAAAAAGAGCTTTGTTGCCGCTTCCGCGCCGCTTTCCTGCTTGGCCTTGAGATATTCGGCCGCCGCCGTCTGGAGCATGGAAAGATCGGCGCCGCCTGAAAACGTGTCCTTGCCGGAGGTGACGACACAGCCGTTAATCGCGGCCGAGGCCACGACATGATCGACGACGTGCTCGATCTCGTCGATGACTTGCGGCGTGATGACGTTCATCGACCGCCCGGCCATATCCCAGGTAAGCAGCGCGATGCCGCCGGCATCGGTCTCGAAGCGGAAGTTCGTGAGGTTCATCAGTCTCTCCTCCAGGCGATGTTTCCTCCCTCACGCGGACGATGGCGGCGTGACGAAGGATCGCTTCATTGCTGGCCTCGCGAGCAATCCGCCGATGCATCGATCCGCGGAAAGGATGCCCGGCGCATTGATTAGGTTTTACCTTATTCTTCAATGAACACGTCGGGACTAGTCCTCATCTTTTCGTAGCCAGACCTGGTAATCCTTCATCAGGACCGTGATCTTGCGTTTGTAGATCCTTAGAAACGCATTGATTGCTAGCTTAGGTGTTCCGTCAGGGGATGCCCGGTCCTTCCATTTGTAATCATCGAAAGCCATAATTCCGTTGCGCTTCAGCAGGCGAAACGACAGTACGGCGTCTTCGAGCACGTTAACCGTGCCGTGGTCGCCATCGACATAAACAAAATCAAATGCGTTCGCCGGGCATAATCGTAGCAGATTTCGAGAACGCCCAATTTCCAGGCGGACTTTCTCAGGCGATCGAGCAGCAAGAATGTTCCGCCGGAAAGATGCATGCTCGACAACGTCGATGCAGTGCACCGTTGCATCTGGATGCGTTGCAATGTTTTCGAGCAACCATACCGTGGCGCGGCCTTCATAGCACCCGATTTCCAATAGCTGACATGGCGTATCCTCGAGATGCGCGAGATATTTGCTAAAATGCTTTTCGTTGCCGCAAAAGTAATCCGCCGTAAAATTGAACCTCTCGGGCGCCCTTTGGAACTTAGTTTCCAATTTAAGCGGGCTCGATAGAAACTTACCAAAAAACATAGGAAATAGTCCGCCTTAAGGCAAGGAGCCGCTTGCCGTTACACCCGCTCGATGATCGTCGCCGTGCCCATTCCCGCCCCGATGCAAAGCGTGACGAGCGCGGTTCCCTTGCCAGTGCGTTCGAGTTCGTCGAGTGCGGTGCCAAGCAGCATGGCGCCGGTCGCGCCGAGCGGATGTCCCATCGCGATCGCGCCGCCATTGACATTGAGGTTCGCCGCGTCGAGATCAAAGGCCTGGAGATAACGCAGCACGACCGAGGCAAAAGCCTCGTTGACCTCGAAAAGATCGATGTCCTTGAGCGTCATTGTCGCGCGGGCCAAGACCTTCTTGGTGACATCGACCGGGCCGGTCAGCATCATCGCCGGTTCCGAGCCGATATTGGCGAAGGCGCGAATTTTTGCGCGGGGCTTTCGCGCGATTGCCTCGCCCGCTTCGGCCGAGCCGACGAGAACCGCCGCCGCGCCATCGACTATGCCCGACGAATTGCCGGCATGATGGACATGCACGATCTTTTCCACTTCGGGGTGGGCATCGATAGCGACCGCGTCGAATCCGCCCTGTTCTCCGATCATCGCGAACGAGGGTTTCAGCGCGGCGAGCGACTGCATGTCGGTCGAAGGCCGCATGTGTTCGTCGCGAGCGAGCAAGCTGATGCCATTGATGTCGCGCACCGGCACGACCGAATTTTTGAAGCGGCCCTCGCTCCAGGCTTTTGCCGCGCGTTGTTGCGACACCACCGCGTATTGGTCGACGTCGTCGCGGGAAAATCCATACTTTGTCGCGATGAGGTCGGCGGAGATCCCCTGCGGCATGAAATAGGATTTGATCGCGATGGCGGGATCTACCGGCCAGGCCCCGCCCGAGGCGCCAAGGCCGACGCGGCTCATCGATTCGACGCCGCCGCCGACGGTGAGTTCATGCTGGCCCGCCATCACTTGCGCGGCGGCGAAATTAACCGCGTCGAGACCGGAGGCGCAAAAGCGGTTGATCTGGACGCCCGGCACATCGTTGCCGTAATCGGCGGCGAGCGCTGCCGCCCTGGCGATGTCGCCGCCCGCCTCGCCGACAGGGTCAACGCAGCCGAGCACGACATCGTCCACCAAGTGCGTGTCGAAACCGCCGCGATCCTTGATCGCCCGCAGCACTGTCGTGGCGAGTCCAAGGGTCGAGACCTCGTGCAAGGCGCCGTCGGGCTTGCCGCGCCCGCGCGGGGTGCGGACATGATCGTAAATGAAAGCTTCGGGCACGTTGTCCTCTCGGTGGTGGTTCAAGTTATTGCGCAGTGCGCGCAACAATCAAAACTGCTCGGCCGGCAGCGCCATCATCGTTCCGGCGCCCGCCGAGATGCGGGCGAGATGGGCGCTTGTCTCGGGCATGATCCGCTCCATGAAATATTTGCCGGTGATGAGTTTCGCTTCCATCGCGGCGGCGTCGCCATTGCCGGCCGCCTTGCTGGCGATCGCCGCCTTGGCGATTTGCGCCCACATGTAGCCAAGCGCGACCAGCCCGAAAAGATGCATATAATCATACGAGCCCGCGCCCGCATTCTCGGGCTTGGCGATCGCGTTTTGCATGAACCACATTGTCGCCTGCTCGAGATGCCCGAGGCCTTGCTTGAGGCCTGAGAGATGGGGCGCAAGGGAAGCATCGGCTTCGTTGTCCTTGATGAAGGATTTGACTTCGCCGAGGAACCCCATCATCGCGCGGCCGCCGTCCTTGGGAAGCTTGCGGCCGACGAGGTCGAGCGCCTGAATCCCGTTGGCGCCTTCGTAGATCATGGCTATGCGGGCATCGCGGACGAATTGCTCCATGCCCCATTCCTCGATGTAGCCGTGACCGCCGAGGACTTGCTGGGCCTTGACCGTGTTGTCGAAGCCGATATCCGTCAACACGCCTTTCAACACGGGGGTGAGAAGTCCCAAGCTGTCCGCCGCGGCCGCGACTTCGGTCTTGGCGTTCGACCGGTGCGCGATGTCGCTCTTGAGCGCGGTCCAAATCACAAGCGCCCGCGAGGCCTCGTTGAAAGCGCGGATCGTCATGAGATTGCGCCGCACGTCCGGGTGGACGATGATCGGATCGGCTGGCTTCTCGGGGTATTTCGGCCCCGGCAGCGCGCGGCCCTGCAAGCGCTCCTTGGCGTAGGCGGCGGCATTCTGATACGCGGCCTCCGAGACCGCCAAGCCCTGAACCGCGACGCCGAGACGGGCCTCGTTCATCATCACGAACATGGCGGGTAAGCCCTTGTGCGGCTCGCCGATGAGCCAGCCCTTGGCGCCGTCATAATTCATCACGCAGGTGGCATTGGCGTGAATGCCCATCTTGTGCTCGATTGCGCCGCAGGTCACCTTGTTGGAAGGCCCGAGCGAGCCATCCGGCTCGATCAGGAATTTGGGCACCACAAACAGCGAAATGCCCTTGACGCCGGCGGGGGCGCCCTCGATCCGGGCAAGCACGAGATGAATGATGTTTTCCGCAAGGTCGTGCTCGCCGGCCGAGATAAAGATTTTTTCGCCAAAAATCGCGTAGGAACCGTCGCCGTCGGGGACGGCCTTGGTTTTGAGCAGGCCGAGATCGGTGCCGCAATGCGACTCGGTGAGGTTCATCGTGCCCGACCAGTCGCCGCTGATCAGCTTTGGCGCGAACATCCTTTTCTGCGCGTCCGTGCCATGCGTCAGCAGGACGGCAAGCGCGCCTTGGCTTAAGCCCGGATACATGGCAAAAGCCATGTTCGCGGAGCTCGCGAATTCATTGACGATCGCGGCGAGCGTGTAGGGGAGCCCTTGGCCGCCATAATCGGGATCGGCCGCAAGCCCGACCCAGCCGCCATCGACGAAAGCGCAATAGGCTTCCTTGAAGCCGTGCGGCGTCGCAACCGAGCCATCCTTGTTGCGAACGCAACCCGCGCGGTCGCCCGTCTGGTTGAGAGGCTGGAGCGTTTCTTCGCAGAGTTTCGCTGCCTCCGAAACGATTGCCTCCACGACATCGGGCGTGGCTTCCGCAAAGCCGGGCAGATTATTGTAACGCTGGATCGGAAAAACATCGCGGAGAAGGAACAGGACTTCCTCGACGGGCGCCTTGTAACTCGGCATAAATGTCCTCCCGGCTCCTCTTGTACCGGCACCCGCGCTTGCGGCTACATCTAGCTGGCGGCGAGGCTTCCGGCAAATTTGCTTTGCGCAAACGGCTTTGAACAAATGGGCACGCGACACCGTCCCGCGCCCCGGCGCCGGGACGCCGCCAACCTCGCGGGAGCGATCGCCGGCTTACAGATAGTGTCTCCCGCTTCGCCCGGCAAGATTAGAGGGGTGAACGGCAAGCGGGGTAATATTTTCCGCATACTGCAACGTCACGAATGTTGGCGATCGCAAAGCAGGCTGCGCAAAGCGGCAACGCTTGACGCTCCGCGCAATCTAGCGGCGAATTCCTTGTCGCGCAGGTGTCTCGAGATGGCGGCGAGCGCGGCGAGGTGCTCGCCTTGGGCCGTCGCCGGAATCAGGAGGAGAAAAACGAGATCCACGGGCTTGGCATCGATCGAGTCGAAATGGACCGGCCGCTTGAGCCGCGCGAACATACCGAAGAAATGATCGAGTCCTTCGATACGGGCGTGCGGCAGGGCAAACCCTTCGCCAAGTCCGGTGGAACCCAGTTCCTCGCGCGCCCGCAAGGCATTCAAGATTGCTTTCGGATCGCGGTCGAGCGCCGCCGCGGCCCGAGAGGCGAGATCGAGGAGCAACTGCTCCTTGTCGTTCGCGCGGGCACCGAAAACCACGCGGCTCGGGTCGACAAGGCTGGCGAGATCCATGGCTGTCCCCCTGCAAGGATATCGAGGCTGATTTAGCGGTTTTTCGGCGAAGTGGGAACGGATGCGTGGGATTTAGTCCGGCTCGCGCAGCCGATAACCGACGCCGGTCTCGGTGAGTATATGGGAAGGCCGCTCGGCGTCCGCCTCGATCTTTTGCCGCAACGAGCGCACATAGATGCGCAAATATTGCACGTCCGAGTCGTTTCCCCAAATCTCCCGCAGCATGAAACGATGGGTCAGGACCTTGCCCGCATGCGCCGCCATGAGACGCAGAACCTCGTACTCGCGCGGCGAAAGCTTGACTTCGCTGCCGCGCACGGTCACGATCCGGCGCACGAGATCGACGCTAAGATCGCCGGCATGGAACAAAGGCTTTTCGCCTTCCTGCTGGAGGCGATGGCGCTGCGCCGCGCGGATGCGCGCCAGAAGCTCATCGACCCCGAAGGGCTTGGTCACGTAATCGTCGGCGCCGCGATCGAGCGCTTCGACCTTGGCGCTTTCCTTTTCCCGGCTCGAAAGAATGATGATCGGTAGGGCCGCGCCGTTCTCCCTTATCCGTTTGACGACGTCGAGACCATCCATGTCCGGCAGACCGAGGTCGAGGACAAGGAGATCGACGGCGCCTCTGCGAACCAATTCGAGCGCGGTGCGCGCATCGCCCGCGCTCGAGACGAGATAGCCCTGGCTTTCCAGGCTCGCGCTAAGAAAGCGAACGATCGCCGGCTCGTCGTCGACGACGAGAACGCGCAGCGGTCCTGCCCGAGGCGTCATGGCAGCGTCCCGGGCGGCGGCGCCGCGCCGGACGCCGGAAGCGTGATCGTAAAAACCGCCCCTTTCCGGGCTGCCCGGTTCGCAACCGTAAGCCTGCCTCCCATGGCCTCGACGAAACCGCGGCAGATCGCAAGACCGAGCCCCGTGCCGGCGCGCTGGCGGTCGCCGCGGCGGACCCGGTAGAACTTGTCGAAAACCCTCTCGAGATCGGCCTCCGGAATGCCGTCGCCTTCATCGAGAACGCGAACGGCCACAAAACCATTGTCCCGCGCCGCCGCGACGACGATGCGCGAACCTTGCGGCGCGTATTTTGCCGCATTGTCGAAAAGATTGAACAGCACCTGCTCCGTCAGCACCATATCGGTCTTGACCATCGGTAAATTGGGTTCAAGATCAATTTCGACTTGGTGGTTTTGCAGGATCTTGGAGGCTCTTTGGACGGTGGCGCCAACGACGTCGGAGAGGTCGACCGGCCCGTTCTGGGGGGTAAGCGCCCCCGACTCCAGCCGCGTCATGTCGAGGAGATTGCCGATGAACCGGTTAAGCCGTTCCGCCTCCTCTTGAATGGTGCGCAAGAGGCTCGCTTGAATGGTTTTATCGAGCTCGTATCCATGGCTTATCAAACTTGTCGCGGAGCCGAGAATCGCGGCGAGCGGCGTGCGCAAATCATGCGAAATCGAGGTAAGCAAGGCCGCGCGCAGGCGGTCGGTTTCCCCCGCGAGACGGGCACGGTCGATTTCGGCCGCCAGATTCACGCGATCGATCGCGAGCGCCGCCTGGTCCGACAGCGCGTCCAGGAGGCGGGACTCTTCCGGCGTCAGCAGAAGCCCCGGCTTGTCGCTGTCGATCCCGGCGACCCCCACCGCGCCACGCCCGGTGCGCAGGGGCATGAAGCGGCGTTTCGCGCCGGGCAGCGTATCGGCGCCGCGCCCGGTCGCTTGGTTTTTTTCAAAGCACCATCGTGCCGCCGCAAGATCCGCTTCGTCGAGCATGTCTTCCGGCGGAAATCCGGCCCTGACGGCGAGACCGCCATTTTCCGGCAGCAGCAAGACGACACGAACTTTCAGCATCAAGGCGATTTGATGCGCGGTCGCCCAGAGCAAATCATCGAGCGTCGCGGTGCCCGCAAGCTTGCGGCTGAAAAGATAGAGTTCCTCGGTGATCCGCGCCCTTTCCCGCGCCGCTACGGCCTGGGCACGGACGCGCGCGGCGAGATTGCTCGCGATGAGCGCCACGACCGTGTAAAAGAACAAGGCGACGACATTTTCAGGATCGGCGATGGTGAATGTGTAGAGCGGCGGAAGGAAGAAAAAATTGTAGGCAAGAACGCTGACGAGACAGGCGACTAGCGAGGCCCATAGCCCATAGGTCACGGCGCTCGCCAGGACCGCGATCAGGAAAACTTGCGCGAGGTTCGAAACGCCGAGGGTTTGCCGCAGCAGAAACGCGACAAGGGTGGCGGCCGCCACATAGGCAAGGCTCGCGATATACGCCTTGACCTCCATCCGGCGCGGCTTTCGCGCTTTGCTTTCGAGACCGGCGGGATTGCGCGGTGGGTCTTTCGCGCGCGGGATGATGTGAACGCTCGCATCGCCCGCGGCGCGGATCAGTCTTTGCGTGAGCGATTCGCCGACGAAATCCCGCCAGCGCGGACGCGCGGATTTGGCGGCGATGATATGAGCGAAATAATTGGATTGCGCATATTCGGCGACAGTCAGCGCTTCATCCTGCCCAGGAATGGAAATCGCTGTCGCCCCAAGCCGTTGCGCGAGGCGCAATGTCTGCGCGATCTTGTCGCGCTCGGCCTCGCTCGCGCGGACGGCGGCGGGCGTTTCGACATGGATCGCCGTCCATTGCGCGCGCAGGCGATCGGCCATCCGTTTGGCGTGGCGCACGACGGTGTTGCCGCCTTGCGCGGAATCAACCAAAACAAGCACGCGCTCGCTCGCGGGCCATGACCCTTCGATGCGATGCGCGCGCATATAATCGACCATCTGGGCGTCGACCCTCTGCGCCGTCCGGCGCAGAGCGAGTTCCCGCAGGGCGGTAAGATTTCCGGGCGAAAAAAAATGTTTGATGGCATGCTCCGCCTGATCCGGCACATAGACCTTGCCCTCGTTCAGCCGTGCGATCAGATCCTCGGGAGTAAGGTCGACCAATTCAATGTCGTCGGCGCGATCGACGATCGAATCGGGCACCGTCTCGCGGACTCTGATAGTGGTGATTCCGGCGACGATGTCGTTGAGGCTTTCGACATGCTGGATGTTGAGCGTCGTATAGACGTCGATCCCGGCGGCGAGCAGCTCCTCGACATCCATATGGCGCTTGGGATGCCTGCTCTCCGGAGCATTCGTATGGGCAAGCTCATCGACGAGAACGAGGCTCGGCCGCCTGGCCAGAATTGCGTCGAGATCCATTTCGTTGAGCGCATGATCCCTGTAGGAAATCGTCCGGCGAGGGACGATTTCGAGCCCCTGCAAAAGCGCCTCCGTCTCCTTGCGGCCATGCGTTTCCGCGATGCCGACGACGACATCCGTGCCTTCGGCCTTCTTTGCCCGGGCCGTGGTCAGCATTTCATAGGTCTTGCCGACGCCCGGCGCGGCGCCGAGAAAAATTTTTAGGCGGCCCTGTTCGACTTGTTGCGCTTCCCGCAGGAGAGCGTCGGGCGAAGGGCGCCGTTCGGCGTTATCGCGTTTCTCCATGCCCCGCGGTGCTCGTTTTCGACGGCCGTACTCAACGGCCGTGCAATGGCGCGCGCGTCAGCGCTTTTTGGCGAGCTTGTCGAGCGCGAGGTTGAGTTTTAGCACATAGACGTGGGGTTCGCCCAGTATGCCGAGGAGACGCCCGGTCGTATTGTCTTCGACGAGACGGCGGAGTTGGGCCTCCGGCAAGCGGCGCGCCGCGGCGACCCACGGAATCTGGAACAGAGCTGCGGCGGGCGTAATATCGGGATCGAGGCCGCTCGCCGAGGTGGTGACGAGATCGACCGGAATTTTGACGGAGGGATTGGTCGCCGCCAGCGGACCGGAATCGTCTCTCACCCGGTCGACGAGAGCCTTCGACGTGGGACCGTAATTCGACCCCCCAGAATTGCTTGCGTTATAGGGCGCCGGCACGGTTTTGGTGGAATCGTTTGGATCGGTGTCCGTCGTGGCGGAGGGCCGCCCATGAAAATAGCCGTCGCTCGTGAAATTCTGCCCGATCAGTTCCGAGCCGATGATTTTTCCATCGCGTTCGATCAGACTGCCGTTGGCTTGATAGGGGAAAAGACGGCCGGCCAAGCCCGTCATCGCGAGCGGATAGGCAAGTCCGGTCAGCGCGGTCATCAGAACGGTCAACATGATTGCCGGGCGCAAATGCTTGATCATTTTGGTTTTTTCCTAAAGACGGGTGTTTGCCGTTAAGCCAAGCCAGCCGCGCCGACCGCAAGATCGATGAGCTTGATGCCGATGAAGGGAACGATGATCCCGCCGGCGCCATAGACAAGAAGATTGCGCCGCAAAATGCTTGCCGCGCCGACCGGCCTGTAGGCCACCCCGCGCAGCGCCAGGGGAATCAGCGTGACGATGATCAGAGCGTTGAAGATGATCGCCGAAAGAATCGCGCTTTGCGGCGTCGCGAGATGCATGACGTTCAGGCTCTGCAGCCGCGGATAGAAAGCAACGAACATCGCCGGGATGATCGCGAAATACTTTGCGACATCGTTGGCGATGGAGAAGGTCGTCAGCGCGCCGCGCGTCATAAGGAGCTGCTTGCCGATTTCGACGATCTCGATGAGCTTTGTCGGATCGCTGTCGAGATCGACCATGTTGCCCGCTTCCCGCGCGGCCATCGTCCCGGTGTTCATGGCGACGCCGACATCGGCCTGTGCCAGGGCGGGCGCGTCGTTGGTGCCGTCGCCGCACATGGCGACAAGCTTGCCCTGCGCCTGCTCGTCGCGAATGAGCTTCAGTTTCGTCTCGGGCGTCGCCTGGGCGAGAAAATCATCGACCCCCGCCTCGGCCGCGATCGCCGCCGCGGTCAAGGGGTTGTCGCCGGTGATCATCACCGTCCTGATGCCCATCCGGCGCAGCTCGCCGAAGCGCTCTCTGATGCCTCCCTTAATGATGTCCTTCAGATGGATAATGCCGAGCAAACTGCCATCCTTCGCGACGGCGAGCGGCGTTCCACCCGATTTCGCGACACGGTCGGCGCTCACGTTCAAGGCATGAATTGTCGTGTCGGACACCAAGGGGCGCGTTGCCGTGACGGTGCCGCCCGCCGCCTGCGCGGGTAAGGCGGCGGCCGACCGCAAGAAGGCCACGATCGCGTCCACCGCGCCCTTGCGGATGACCGTCGTGCCGGCATCGATTCCGCTCAACCTGGTGTGCGCCGAAAAAGGAATGAACTTTGCCTGGAGTTCGCCCATGTCGCGGCCGCGAATGCCGTATTTCTCCTTTGCCAGCACCACGATCGAGCGGCCTTCCGGCGTCTCGTCCGAGAGAGACGCGAGTTGCGCCGCATCGGCGAGGTCCTTTTCGCTCACGCCGGGGAGCGGAATGAATTCCGCCGCCTGCCGGTTGCCAAGCGTGATCGTGCCGGTTTTGTCGAGAAGCAGCGTATCGACGTCGCCCGCCGCCTCGACCGCGCGCCCCGACATCGCGAGAACATTGAACCGCACGAGCCGGTCCATCCCGGCGATCCCGATCGCCGACAGAAGCGCGCCGATCGTGGTCGGAATGAGGGTGACGAAAAGCGCGACGAGAACGATGACGCTGACCCTGCCGCCGGCGTAATGCGCAAAGCTCGGAATGGTCGCGACCGCGAAGACGAAGATCAGCGTCAGACCGGCGAGAAGAATATTGAGCGCGATTTCGTTCGGCGTTTTTTGCCGCTCCGCGCCTTCGACGAGCGCGATCATCCGATCGAGAAAGGTCGAACCCTGAGCCGCGGTAATGCGAACCCTGATCCAGTCGGAGAGAACCCTGGTGCCGCCGGTAACGGCCGAACGATCGCCGCCGCTCTCGCGGATGACGGGGGCGGATTCGCCGGTGATCGCCGATTCGTCGATCGAGGCGATGCCTTGGATCACGTCGCCGTCGCTGGGAATAAGATCGCCGGCCTCGACGAGAACCACGTCCCCGGTTATCAAATCGATCGCGGACACGCCTTCGACAACGTCCTTCATGCCACTCTTGCCATAAGGATCGATGAGCCGTTTCGCCCGCGTGTCGGTGCGCGCGCTGCGCAAGGTCGCGGCCTGCGCCTTGCCGCGGCCTTCGGCCACGGCTTCCGCGAAATTCGCAAAAAGCAAGGTGATCCAGAGCCAGAGCCAAATCTGAAACGTGAATTTCACCGTGCCTGCTTCCCCACCTGTCAGGAGCTCACGCAAGTAGATAATAGTCGTCAGCACGCTCACGATCTCGACGACGAACATGACCGGATTGCTGATCATGAGTCTCGGGTCGAGCTTGCGAAACGCGTCCCCGATCGCCGGGCGGATGATCGCCGGATCGAACAAGGAGCGCACGTTGCGCCGCGGGTTTCTTTGTTTCATTGGTTGTGCCTCGAGTTCACCGGAAAAGTTTCACGCGAAACATTTCTGTCATTTTTTACTGCGTTTCCGGACAAAGGCGGCCTTCCATTCCACCGGCGACGTTCCGCGGCAGTCAGAAGAGACTACCGGCGCGCATCGCGAGATGCTCCTCGATAGGTCCAAGCGCCAGAGCGGGAAAGTAAGTCAGGCCGCCGATAATCAGAATCACGCCGATCAGAAGACCGACGAAAAGTGCGCCATCCGTCGGGAAGGTTCCAGCCGAAGCCGGCACGATCTTCTTGCCCGCCAGCGACCCGGCGACGGCAAGCATCGGCACTATGAACAGGAAGCGGCCGATCCACATCGCGAGGCCGAGCGTCGTGTTCCAGAAAGGCGTGTTGGCGCTGAGCCCGGCGAAGGCGCTGCCATTGTTGCCGGTGGTTGAAACATAGGCGTACAGCGCCTCGCTGAAGCCATGCGGTCCGGAATTGGCGAGGCCCGCGAGGCCCGGGCCGACCACGACCGCGAGAGCGGTGAAACCGAGCATCGACAAGGGCAGGATGAGAATGGCGAGAATCGCCATTTTGACCTCCTTGGCCTCGAGCTTTTTGCCGAGATATTCCGGCGTGCGGCCGACCATGAGCCCGGCGACGAAAAGCGCGACGATCGCGAAAAGCAGCATCCCATAAAGGCCCGAGCCGACGCCGCCGAAGATGATCTCGCCCAGCATGATATTGACCATCGGCACCATGCCGGCGAGCGGCAACAGGCTGTCGTGCATATTGTTGACGGCGCCGCAGGACGCATCTGTCGTGATGGTTGTGAAGAGGGACGAATTGGCGATGCCGAACCGCACCTCCTTGCCTTCCATGTTGCCGCCCGCCTGGAGAGCACCCGGCGCGGCATCGATGGGCAGGCTGGCGAAAGCCGGATTGCCGCCGCTCTCCGTGGCGTAGACGGTGAACGTCCCGGCCAAAAACAAAATGCCCATGACCGCGAAGATCGCCCAGCCCTGCCGCTCCTTGCCGACCATCCGGCCGAACACGTTGGTGAGCGACGCGCCGATCGAGAAGATCAGCACCATTTGGACGAAATTGGTGAGCGCGTTCGGATTCTCGTAAGGATGCGCCGAATTGGCGTTAAAGAAGCCGCCGCCGTTGGTGCCCAGAATTTTGATGACTTCTTGGCTCGCCACCGGACCTTGGGCGATCACTTGTTTGGCGCCTTCGAGCGTCGTCGCTTCGGCATAGGCACCAAGATTTTGCGGCATGCCTTGCCAGACGAAAAAAAGCCCCACGACGATCGCGATAGGCAAAAGCACATAGAGAACCGCGCGGGTCATATCGACCCAGAAATTGCCGATGGTTCGCGCCGAGCGCCGGGCAAAGCCCCTGATGAGGGCGATGGCGAGCGCTATTCCAGTCGCGGCGGACACGAAATTATGCACCGTGAGCCCGGCCATCTGAGTCAAATAGCTCATCGTGGTCTCGGGCGTGTAGGATTGCCAATTGGTGTTGGTGATGAAGCTCACCGACGTATTGAAGGCAAGATCGGGGGAGA
>JBATYB010000069.1:0-1679 GCA_049673825.1 Methylocella sp.
AGCCGCAGCGGCGGCGTGGTGCAACTTGCGTTTTTGGCGCTGGTCGTCTTGAATCTCGTCGGCGGATTTCAGGCGCTCGGCACACTTCTCGCCGTCGGCATGATGATGCTGCCGGCCGCTTCCGCCATGCTGATTACCGATGACATGACCCTCATGCTCGCGGCCGCCACGTCGCAGGGAATGCTCGCGGGCTATGCCGGGCTCGTCATTTCCTTTCACGCCGGCTTGCCTTCGGGACCTCTCATTATTTTGGTCGCGGGCGTCCTCTATCTCTTAGCCCTTATATTCGGCCCGGCCGGCGGACTCCTGCGCCACTTGAAACCCGGACGGCATTTGGAGGCCTGACCCCCTCGTCACATGGAGATTTGCCGTGGCACGTTTTCGCTATGTTATAACCTTAGTCATTGCGTGCGTGAGCGCGGCGAGCGCATGGCAGGCTCTGGCGCAGGCCCCCGAAAAGCTGCCGGTCGTCGCGACGTTTTCGATACTCGCCGATTTCGCCCGCAATGTCGGCGGCGAGAGGATCGAGGTCACGGCACTCGTCGGCCCGAATGGCGACACCCATGTCTACCAGCCAAAGCCGGCGGATGCGAAAGAGCTCGTCGCGGCGCGGCTCATTTTGGTGAATGGCCTCGGGTTGGAAGGTTGGATAGACCGGCTCATAAAGGCTTCGGGCGCGAGGGCACCTGTCATCGTCGCGACGAAAGGAATTAAGCCGCAGCAAATGCGCGAGGAAGGGCGGGTCGAACTAGATCCCCATGCGTGGCAATCGATCGCGGATGCCAAAATTTATGTCGCCAATATCAGCGATGCCCTCATCGCCGCTGACCCCGAGGGCGAAGCCGTTTATCGCGCCAATGCCGCTAACTATCTCGGCAAGCTCGACGCGCTCGACGCCGAGGTCAAGCGGGAAATCGCCAAAATTCCGCCTGGGCGGCGGCAAATTATCACGACGCACGATGCCTTCGGCTATTTCGGCGCGGCCTATGGTTTCCGCTTTATAGCGCCGGAGGGCGTCTCCACCGAGACCGAGGCAAGCGCCCGCGACGTCGCCAAAATCATCCGCCAGATCAAGGCAGAGAAGATTCCGGCGGTGTTTCTCGAAAATGTGACCGACCCAAGGCTCGTGCGAAGCATCGCCGCTGAATCCGGCGCAAAGGTCGGCGGCACGCTTTATTCCGACGCGCTTTCGCCTGCAAACGGGCCGGCTTCGACTTACATTGACATGATGCGCAACAATATCCGGGAACTCTCCGCCGCGCTAGCGAACTAGCGGGCGGCCTTGACGCGCGCGTGCAACTCTAAGACAACCTTGCCAACAAATCCCAAGGTTTTCTGCGTCCGCCGCGCTTTCCACCAGGCGAGCGCCGCGACCGGACGACCTGCTGCTGGAGTTTCGCATGGCTGAAAAAATTCCCGTCACCGTGCTCACCGGTTATCTCGGCGCCGGCAAGACGACGCTTTTGAACCGCATTCTTTCCGAGGACCACGGCCGGAAATTCGCGGTCATCGTCAATGAATTCGGCGAAATCGGCATCGACAACGATCTTGTCGTCGGGGCCGACGAGGAAGTGTTCGAAATGAACAACGGCTGCATCTGCTGCACCGTGCGCGGCGACCTAATCCGCATCATCGAGGGGCTGATGAAGCGCAAGGGGCGGTTCGACGCGATCATCGTC
>JBATYB010000070.1:0-10070 GCA_049673825.1 Methylocella sp.
CGCCGCGCTTCGCCGGAGGTATCAGCGGCTCCACCAGCCCCCATTCCTCGGCCGTCAAATCGCTCGGGTATCTCTGTTGGCTCCGGTCATAACGGCCCCGGTTTTCCTTCGTCCACATCGGCGGCCCTCCTCGAATCAGGCCACCTCCCTTGAATCACAAATGATTCTTTTGATTCAAGAAGTTTCAGAACAGACACTTATGCTAAACTTAAAAAATGGCGTGTTTTGGTATTGTCTAAGCAGATGGACGGTCGTTTACTGATCATCAAGATTGGTCAAACGCTTAGAGACGAAGGCGTCAAAGTGACACTCCAACGAGTGTTCAGGTCTCTTCACAACGAGAAACAGGCTGACGCCTTCGACGTAAAATACGGGACCGACACAGCCGGCGAAATCCTACTTTGGCGGCTGGACGTGAAATCCAAGAACGTCCGGTATGGACGCCGCTACCAGCCGGTAGCGGCAGAGGTGTTCCGGTCGTGCATCCGCCGTATCGAAGTCGATCATTCTTCTTGCGCTTTCGTCGATCTGGGGTGCGGAAAAGGGCGTCCCTTGATTATTGCCGGCGAGCTCGGGTTTGCGCAGGTGATAGGCGTTGAATTTGCGCGAAAGTTAGCCGACGTGGCGAGGCACAATCTTCAAAAGCTAAATATTGGGAATGCAACAATTATCCACGGTGACGCGGCGGAGTACCAGTTCCCCGACAGTAACCTGATTCTTTACATGTACAATCCCTTCTCTGCCGATGTCATGTCGCAGGTGACTGACAGGCTCGGGGAATTCTGCGCCAAGCATCCGCACCGGCAGGCTTTCGTTATTTGCCATCGGCCGCTATGTGCGAGCGTCATCGATCGTGCGCCGTTTCTCCAGCGATTCGACGTCGTCCAAGGCGAACCGCAAGCGTTGATTTGGAGGCGCCGGAGTTAGCGGCGTGCGAAAGCGTCCGGTCAACGTGGGTTGGGAGTGGGTTTTTCCGCAACGCCCGACGCCCGTCGACGGCTGGAGTTCGAAGCGAAACGAGGATGGCTTCGCTGTTATGTCCTCTACCTCGATGATGAGCGTAGCGCATTCTGGATCGGAACGCTGTCTATCAACTTCTCTCTCAGCGCCTACCTGGGATTCAACCCGGCTCATGGCCGTTATTCGCCCGGATCGCATCTGCTTATCAAAGTGATCGGGGAGATGTGCGAAGATTCACGCCGCGCGCGAGTGGCGTGCATCGACTTCAGTATTGGGGATGCACTTCACAAGGCGCGTTTCGGAGACTAAAGTTGGCTCTAGTCGTCCTGTACATCTATGCTTCCACCGGGCACCGCACAAAGCAGCTCATTGAATGCAACCATAAGGGGTAACTTGAGCAGGACACTTCCAATATCCGCATTTTGCGCGGATTTGAGGAGTGCTGATCCACGTGTCGGAGCGCGCGGTGCGGTTTGAGGCGTGTTCGTGGTCTGGTTTTAAGTTCGGTTGCCGTTGCGCAGCGCGATCAGCCGCCGACGCCCAGATTTCTAGTCGACCCGGTCCGCGATACTGATGCGGTCGTCATCGACGAGGATCGAAAGGTAAATATTCGCAACGGCGTACCAGATGATGTTTTCGACGGCTATGGTTTCCATCCATGCAAGGCTCCGCTACTGGTAAAAAATTGAATTTTTCTGCGAACTGTGCGGGCAGGACGTTTACCCGCGCGCGATACGACTGCGCCATGCCCGCTTCACGCGGGGCAGTAAGTTGCTCCGTCGCAAAATTGCCCGCCCCGCACGATCAATTGCCGCAACTATGGTTTGAAGGGAATTGACACCAACAGCGGTAGCCGCCGGCGCGAAGATGCATACCAACTCCTCGCGCCAGCTTTGGTTGCCAAGAATGCATTTCCACTCAGAGTCGCCGATGCCAAAATCAATCCGCGCGGCCTCCGGATTTCCATCCTCGCGGCGTATTTCTTCGATGACGTTGATCACTAGATACATACCCGGTGCATATTTGCCGTATTCCCGATCGAACGCCATGAAGTCACTATAGAGAGTGCCATTGTAGTAAGAACAAACCCAGAACGAGCACGGTTGATCGTTGAGATAGAGTATGTGGGCGCGCAGCCACTTCTTCTGCGCCTCTAGCTCAAGCCGCTTACGCATCTCAGGAGTATTTGCAAAGCCAACCCCAAGGCCGCGCTGATACGATTTTTCGGCTATTGACTCGGCATGCTCCATCAGTCGCTGCAGAGCGCTTGCGTCATGGAAGCATTCGATCCGCACGTTATCGCCAAATGTCTCCGCAAGTCGCCGCGCTCGCCGCTTGTGGTTATTGCGTTCGTGCGATGACAAGCTTTCTATAAATGACTTACCGCGCGCCAGAGTTCTTATTCGGTGAATACGTGATTCTGCGAAATGATTGACGCGCACCGGGTTCGGGAGAGAACGTGCGCAACCGTGTAGCGGCGAGTCCACAGGAAGATATTCCAGAAACGCCGCGTCGGCTTCGCCCGCCCGCAGCGACTCCTCAATGCACGAGATAACATCCTTGGCGTCCGCGGCCGAGGAAATGTCGCCGAGCACGCCTCCATACATGAAGGTCAACGCGCGAAGTCTCAGCCTGATGAGGCGTATGTAACCAAGCCTTATGTCCACGCCTCGTTTCTCTAGCCGGCCCACCAGCAATGCGTGAGGCCGTCCGTCGCGATAGAGGACGATTACGTGCGGTCGCACAACTTCAGGAGAATTGCGTAGATAGAATAGATAAAAATCGAAATCCGCGTCGCGGTGAGTAGGGCAGCTTGCCCAGAAGTCCTTCAGCTCATCGACCTCCGCAAGGACGCGCACTGTCCTCACTCTCTTTTCGGGCTCGACTGTGGTCATGATCTGAATATAGCCTCGTCAGGTACGTTGCGGCAGGATTGTCCGCGTTCTCTCAGCCCCGCGGACAGCGCCCCCACCTTCAAAGGGCTTTGGGTCAACGCTTTCAGATCGTCCGCTAGTCTTACCACGCCGATGGCGAAAGCAATCTTGGAGCGGGGCAAAGTTTTATCCGAGGTCAAAGGATTATGGCGCGCGCACGCGGCAGCGGACGGGATCCCTGCCGGAGACCGATCCGGATGGGGTCCGGGAGGGCGGATCGAAAGGTTTTGTCCCGCTTCCACAGGAAAGGGTGGCGAAAGACAGAAGCGCCGACAATCCGCACGTCGCGCAACGACGATCACTTTGTCGGCTTGAACGATCACGAATGCGTTCCCGGCGCAAGTCCTCCCTCGGAGTGCCGGCGCGCCGGGGGTCATCGCCACGAACGACACGAGCTCGCCGGTGCTCGGTGATCATTTGTGTCGTTGCCGACCCGCCATCAAGGGGGCTGAGGCGTTTCAAAACCAAGTTCGCGCGCCTTCGCCGCCGGATCTGGCACGGGACCGAACATTGTCGAGGCGCGAAAGATTGCCTTGTAGCGCATACGCAGACGCCGGACGGCAAGCCGCAAACGGTTGTTCATCAGCGGGTGTATCAAGGTTGGCCATGGCAACTGACGACGCCACTTGTTTACCATGAATTCATAGGCTTCCACGTAGTCCGGCCCGAGCCGTCGCCCGGGCTCGGAATTGTGAATCGCCGGAACGTCCACGACATAAGCAGACTTGCCTTGCGAGTAGGCCGTAAGAACGATGTCGGTCCCATAGAGATGGAATCCGGGGAGCTCCGGATCGAAGCTCACCATTGCACCACGCCGGATAATGAGCAAGAGCTCGTCGAGGCTCGCTACTGCCACGGGCTTGCTGAATGGGCGACCGCAGAGAAAGCCTAGCCCGGAATCCCACATATGGCCGCACCAACGCCCGTCGGCCCTAACCGCGGCCAAGCCAGCGACGGCCCATTCCGGGTCGGTTTCGGATAACCGGTCAATCTCGCTCTCAAGCTTGGCGAACCAGCCGCGTGGCAAATAAACATCCTGATGCACGAAGATCAAGAATTCCGCATAGGCGTCACGCATCCCCGTCGCGTAGGCTGCCGAAGCACTCGCTTCGTTCCAGAGCACCGAGAGCGGGATGTCGTAAGCGGCAATGTCGGGCGAACTGCGAAGATCGCGGGCGAACGTCGCCGCATCGTTGACAACGCTAAATATATGAAATGTATGATGTAGTTTCATAACGCAGAACCTGGATATCATGCCAAGATGCTTGTAGGAACGAAGCTCGTTAAGGCGTGGTTCGAACACGCATGAGAGATGCGGGTAGCAGAAAACTCGCGAGGCGCAAAAGGAAATTCCCGATAAAGCGAATACTCTTCCAATAGCGTCCGCTTCCTTCGCGCCATTGGTTCGGGCCACGAACATCTCGCCCCGCTTGCGCATGGCCTCCTTGCCAACGCCCAGTCTCAACCGGGTGTGGTTCGCGTAAACGGCGGCACGCGCGGCATCACCGGCATGCCGATTTTCAATTCGACCACCTTCTCATCAACTTCGTGCGGCAGGCGGCGGCGCTTCTTCGACAGCCACGAATGATCGGGAACTTTTCCCGGTTTGCAAGCCGCAAAAACTCTCACGGCAACAGCCGATCAGAACCGCGCCAGACGATGCCCGTTTGCTGTCGATCCCTTCGAAATAGCCGGTCATCCGCATACGAAACTAGCGGCGCGGCGGCAATGAGGGCGCACCCATCCTCTGCGCGCAGAACGGCTTACAGGCCGTCTCGGCGAAAGCGCCGAAGCCGGCCTCGCGCAAAGGCCTCCGCAAACGATCGCGGAAGACATGGCCCGGCGAACGCGGCCTCTCCCGCCCATGTCACCAAAAGGCCGCTCGGAACCTCGCGCTCACGTCCCATCGCCCATGTCGCAGCCCGCGCCTAAACTCTGATCCTCAGCCAAAATCAGCCCGCGACGCCTTCCTCAACGGGCTGATAGAGAGGCTATGGCAGGGTTTCGAGAGCCCCGGTCGTCATATCGTAGTTGCCGGTGAACCTCCATCCGGCATACGACCCGCCACCATAGAACCAAAAAAAAGCGGCCGTTCGGTCTATATAGTTGGCATGCGCCACCCCAGCATTTTGAAGGCCCCCGGCATGGACCAGGACGGACATGGAGTAAAGGGACGTGGGCACCGGCAACGGGGTGCCTGGCGCCGCGGCTATCTCGACGTTGTGCGCATATCTTACATTTTTGACGAGACCGGTGCCGCCGGAAGCAAACTGGTATCCTTCTCCGCCCGATGCTTGCCGGGTTTGATAGCTGGTGTTGTACTCGACAGCGACGGACAGAGAGTCCGTATATGTTTCAAACTGGAGATAGTTGAGATGCGCGCCCGGCTGCGTCGCGCCTCGCTCGATGAGGTTATTCGTGTATACGAGCGAATAAGGGCCGCCGCCTGTGGTATTTAGCTCCAGGACGTGTTGAGGGAAGTTCTTAAGCCAATTGTAGGTAAGCGTTGTCGTTCCTCCGCCGGAGGCGCCGACAAGCGCCGACGCATTCCCGGCGCCGGCGCCGTTGATGATATTGTATGAGACGGTCAGGTTCGGCGAGTCGGCGTCGGCATAGATAACATCTCCCACGACCATGGTTAGATTTTTTCCCGCGAATAAGCTGCTGATGACCGTGGGATTAGGGGAATTGACAAAATAGAGGTGTGCCCCGCCGTGTAAAGAGAAATCGACTCCGGAGATCACTACGTTGCTTGTATTATAGACGCTAACAGCGGGCGGCGTTGCCGTCGCGTGCACGACGATGCCGGGGCCGCTCAAACACTGCCAATCGGTCAGCGTCGCCGTCGACGGGACACCTACCGGATAGTCTACGCCGGCAACCTGCCAGGGGGGGCGCAGCACATAGCCCGCGAGCAATGCGGGGTGCTGGGGGCCCGTTGGTGGTGTCCGCTGCGGCGGCGCACATTGTGCGTGCGCTGAAAACGGCGTTTGCGCGGTTACAAACATCAGAAGCATCAACGCGTATCGCGTTTTTCCTACTAGGCGGCCGTCCATTTTTTCCCTCCAGGCAAACGTGTTTGCGCACGATGGTCCGGCGGGGAATACTCCGCGGCGACCGCCGCTAGGAGGCACGCCGCCCGATAGACGATATAATTGGTCATGATCACCCTGTTTTTCTCCATGGTTGCAGATGGTAAGCGATACTTGATGGCAACGGTTAACCGTCATGCTGTGCAGGCCTTCGGCAGCGAGCCTAAGCGTTGCCAATTTGGCGGAAAAAAGCGATGTCCCGCTTGATTAAGACAACGACGACGGAATTGAGTGCGACCGTGCATGATAACCTCGCGAGAATTTTGCGCGGAACGCGCGTGCTGATGGATTATACGTGACATTATTAATTATTTAACCTGACTTGCTTTCCTAGCTACCATAAGCCTTGCCTTTCCGGCGTAATGAGGTCTTCTCAGGGACAACAACGGGGAGATCACGTGGTCGTGTTAGGCCCGGGGCGGGGCATGGAAGGCCAAGATTTGGCATACAAGCGACGAAACCGCGGTACTCGCGTGACGCCTCGCTGCGGCCTCTGCGGCATTTCTCGCTCCGTCCCGCCCTACTGACTAAGAGCATGCATCTTCAGTGGGCTTCCTTGTTGAAGAAGCTCGTCAGATCAATAACCGAAACGATTTCTAAGCTTATTGCGACGAAACGGATAAAATCACACACGAGTGATTCTTCAACGCCGCCTCGGAATAACGAGAGCCGTAGGAGCGATCCGCAAATAAACCATGATTCTAGTCACGAGTATTTTCTGCGTCGCCGAACTTGTAAGCAAATCCGTTTCTGGTTGGCGATAACATGCTGGAAAATTTGATACAGACTTCGATACAGGCGGTTTAGTGCCGTCGCGGGAGTATGAGGCTGGCAAGGAGACCACGACGACGAAGGATGGCGCCGAGCCCGCGGATGCCGCCGCCGGCATCCTGCTTTTCGGCGATGGCTTCTGGGTCCATGATGATGCGACAAAGACCCAATGCGAATACGGAAAACCGTTGCCGCGGCCGGCGCGGAAACGGAGGAAGGCCGGCGATCGTTGCGGCGCCGGCGGCGGCGGAACTTTTGGACCGTCCCCGTCGCCGCGCGTTTGCGGCGCAAGACAAATCGCGCCTCCTTGCGGAGGCTGACCGCGCCGCGGGCGGCGCCGGAGCCGTCGCGCAAACCCGCCGCCGCCTGGATCAAACCGGCAACCCAAAGGCTCGCAATCAAGCTTAGATTCAAATCCCGGCTGTCGCAAAGGCGTTGCCACGTTCCGATCCGTATCAACGAGCTTGCCTAAGAACTTCAAGAAAGGTCATAGGCGTCTGCAACTTTGGCGATGGCGCCGCCGAGACATTCCGCGATGCCTATGACGGCCGTCTTCCACGTCCCGCGACCGCGCTTGTTGGGTGCATCCTCCTCTCGCTTGTTGCCGCTCCGTGGCTTGCCGCCGATATATACCTCGTCGGCCTCAACGATCCCGTGCAGCAAATCGGATTGCTCTCGATCGGTTGCCATCGCGACGCGGATGCGATGGATCATGCTCCAAACCGTCGGGCGACGGATACCTGGGTCACGTGAAATCCGATAAGCGCTCGCGCTCTTCTTCGCGTTCAGCATGAGTGCGATTAACGGGAACCACTTGCGAAGCGGCATATGAGTGCCGTGAAAGAGCGTGCCGACCGTCACAGAGACGGCACGGGCGGACTCGCGGCACTGCCGGCGTTGATTACCACGGTCGCCGCTCACGTGCCGCCCGATGTTCTCCCTCTTACGATATGGGCACACCGGTTGCCCATGCCATCGCACCCTTTCAAGGTAGTCAATCGCCTGTTCGCCGGTCTGGAAGGATTGAAAGAGATCCGGGCGTTCATGGACCCGCCGTTTCATTCGATACATTACCGTTCCATGATCGCGGACTACATAAAGTCCAAACCGCCATTCCGTTTTTCTTATCGGCTTGCGAACGAACCCTCTCCCGGCAAGCTGATGTCTATTCCTTTGCCGTCCGTTCTCGAAGTTGATGGTCTTGTCGCTGCGACTCGGCAAATGAGTTTGAGGTTTTTCCATTTCTAGAGCCATTGCGTGGCTGCTGAAACCGATCGCTCTCGGAATTCGCATGAGCGCCGGAGATAATTAAGACCAAGGGCGAACTTCTCGCCTGTTGACGCTCATGCTAATGTTGGCGCGATGAAGAAGCCAGCCCCTAGCGAGAGCCTCGGCGAAACGCAAGCGCGCCGCGAACACACGTGGCTTGGGGAGGAAATCGCCGCGCATGACCGGCGCTATTACACCGAGGATTCTCCAACGATTTCGGACGCCGGTTACGACGCGCTGCGGCGGCGCTATGAAGCGATCGAGGCCGCTTTTCCTGCACTCGCAACGCCGGATTCGCTCACCAAAAAGGTTGGCGCCGCGCCTTCGGAGAAATTTGCGAAAGTGCGCCATCGCGTGCCGATGCTCTCGCTCGGCAATGTGCTCCGTGACGAGGAGGTGGCGGATTTTGTTGGGCGCGTGCGCCGGTTCCTCGGGCTTGGCCCCGATGCGCCGCTCGCCATCACGGCGGAACCAAAGATCGACGGACTCTCATGCTCGCTGCGCTACGTCAAAGGCGAGCTCGTGGAAGCGGCCACGCGCGGCGACGGCTTCGAGGGCGAGGACGTCACCGCCAACGTGCGGACCATCGATGAAATTCCAAACGCTCTCGCTGGCGCGGCGCCGGAAATTCTCGAGGTGCGCGGCGAAGTCTATATGACGCACGTGGATTTCGCCGCGTTGAACGCGCGGCGGACGCAAGCGGGCAACACGCTCTTTGCCAATCCGCGCAATGCGGCGGCGGGCTCGCTGCGCCAGCTCGATCCCGCCATCACCGCCGGGCGGCCTCTGCATTTCTTCGCCTACGCCTGGGGCGATGCGAGTGCTTTGCCCGCCTCAACGCAAATGGGCATGATCGCGGCGTTCGAGGATTTCGGGCTTCCGGTCAATCCGCTTATGGTGCTCTGCCATTCGGCGGACGATCTCATCGCGCATTACCGGCGGATTGAATCGATGCGGGCGCGGCTCGGCTACGACATCGACGGCGTGGTCTATAAGGTCGATAGCCTCGCGCTGCAAAACCGCCTGGGCTTTGTGTCGCGCTCGCCGCGCTGGGCGGTGGCGCACAAGTTCCCCGCCGAAAAGGCGACAACCGTATTGCGCGGCATCGAAATCAACGTCGGGCGCACCGGCGCCCTCACGCCAGTCGCGCGCCTCGATCCGGTGACCGTCGGTGGCGTCGTCGTCGCCAACGCGACGCTGCATAACGAGGACGAGATCGCCCGCAAGGACATTCGCATCGGCGACACCGTGACGGTCCAGCGCGCGGGTGACGTTATTCCGCAGGTTCTGGGACCTATCCTAGACAAGCGGCCAAAGGACTCGAAGCCTTATGAGTTTCCCCGCGCATGCCCGGTCTGCGGCTCGGCGGCGGCTCGCGAGATCGATCCAAAAACCGGCGCCGCGGATGTCGTGCGCCGCTGCACCGGCGGCCTTGTCTGCACGGCGCAGGCGGTGGAACGCTTAAAACATTTCGTCTCCCGCAATGCGTTCGATATCGAGGGCCTCGGCGACAAGCAGATCGAGCAATTTTTCCGTGACGGCTTGATCAAGACGCCCGCCGATATTTTCGCGCTCAAAGCGCGGGACGCACGCAGTTTACAAAAACTGAAGGACCGCGAAGGTTTTGGCGAGACTTCGGTAAGAAACCTTTTTGAGGCGATCGAGGCGCGCCGCACGATCCCGCTCAATCGCTTCATTTTCGCGCTCGGCATCAGGCATGTCGGCGAAACCAACGCCCGGCGTCTCGCCCGCTATTTTGGTTCCTTCGACGCGCTGCGCAGTACCGCGCGGGCGGCGTCGCCTGGGTCCGAGGCCCGCGCGGAAATCAACAATATCGAAGGGTTCGGCGAAGTGGTGGCGGAAACCGTCGCCGATTTTTTTGCCGAACGGCACAATGAGGAGGTTCTCGATGCCCTGCTGGCGCATGTGACGCCGCTGCCGATGGAGGCCGTCGCTTTGAAAAGCCCGGTCGCGGGCAAGACGATTGTCTTTACCGGCTCGCTCGAACGGATGACCCGCGACGAGGCCAAGGCGATGGCCGAGC
>JBATYB010000071.1:0-1573 GCA_049673825.1 Methylocella sp.
GCGGCGCATGTAAGAAACGGTCAGAGGAGGGGTTCACCACAAAATGGAAAACCCTAATGAACATTAGAACACTCAGCGTTGTCGCACTCGTGGCTGCGGCTGTCTCGAGCCCGGTCCTGGCTCAGGAGGGCGACGGATCTGCGCCTCAGCGGCCGGCCCACGCTCTCCGGCACTACCGCGGGACGTATAACGAGGTCCGGGGGCCTGAATATGCCGTCCCGCAGATGGGCAATGGCTGGAGCACCGAGAGGGACTTCGACCGCTCGCGGATCGGGGATCACGACCCGGATTTTAATCCGGCGGGTACCTGATCTCGCGGCCCGCTCGTTGGCCTCGCGACAGAGTAGGAACGATTGAACGGTGCTGCGGTGGCCCGGTTTTATACCGGGCTGCCGCAGTAACCATGCCCGCCGCGCCGTCGATCGCCGCTCAAGACTACACGACACGATCACGGAAAACGGCGCTTCGCGCGATTGCACCTCACACTCGTTTGAATCTGGGTTGCGGAACGCCTTTCCTGCGTGCCGGTTGACGCGCCGTGCAGGACGGAAACTTGTCCAGGAGAGGGGTTAACCACGTAAAAACGGAAGAACCCTATGACCCTCAAAACACTCAGCGCCATCGCAATTGTCACCGCAGCTCTCGGCAGCCCGGCCTTCGCCCAGGATCGAGCCTTGGATGGGCCGGCCTACCACAAGCCGGCTTACACAAGGCACTTTCGTAATAGCTATGACCAGGCGCCGATCAGCGCGCCGGGTTATTACGCTGGCCCGCGCGCGGGCGGTGATTCGTTCACCGGAAGCTATGGTTGGGACCGCTCGCGGATTGGCGATCGCGACCCGGATTTGAACCCGGCCGGAACCTGATCTTCTGATCGCCCGTTTCGCCCCGTTCCAAGACAGAATAACAACGGTTGGAGGGTCCAGTGGCGGCCCGGTTTTACACCGGGCTGCCGCGCGGGTTTGTAAGCCCCTATCTCAGTCGTCAACGGGATAATGAAGACAGCGGCGCTACGAGTCGCCCGCAGCTAACTTCTTCCGCGCGATCATGCCGGCTGCGATCTGCATGGTCGCGCCGATCGCCCAGGCGAGACAGATCAGAAGCGCAGTTGCGGCATGCGCCGTCTCGTCCAGAACAATGCTCGCGACGGAGATGACGGCTGCGATCGCGGCGAGGAATGTGCCGGCCGCGCTCAACAGTTCGACGGCATCTGCCTTGGTGCCCAGCCCATGACGCAGCGGCAGGTTCATATCCTGGTCCGCTGGTGGATGGGGCAGGTCGATGCCAAGATAGAAACCGGCGGCGCCGTAAAACATCATGGCAAAGACCGGAGCTGCCGAGCCGAGCAACTCGATGTCGGTTCGCCCGACATGCGCTGCCACGAACAGACCGCAGGAGCCTCCCGTCAGCGCAAGCCCGATTCGCTCAAGCACATGCGCCGATCTAGAGATCGCCGAGCGCGCGTCCCACGGGCCTCTGTGTCTGATCATTCGATCCCAATACTAAGCAGATTTTGGTAGTTTCGGCGTGGATCAAGATAGAGCGGTCTTCCGGCCTCGGCCACCCCGAAAGG
>JBATYB010000072.1:0-4497 GCA_049673825.1 Methylocella sp.
GAATTGCCTCAGTCGAAAACAAGCTTGGGTTTATCGCCGCCGAGCGCGACCTTGCGGTAGAAGCAAGAGCGCCGGCCGGTGTGGCAAGCGCCGCCGGTGCCGGCGGGTTCGACCGTCAAAAGCAGGGCGTCCTGGTCGCAATCGGTCCGGATTTCCGTGACTTTTTGAGCCTGACCCGACGTGTCGCCCTTGCGCCAGAGCGTTTGGCGCGAGCGCGACCAATAATGCGCCACGCCGGTCTCAAGGGTGAGCCGCAAGGCTTCCGCGTTCATATAAGCGAGCATGAGGATTTGCCCGTCAGCCGCGTCCTTCGTCACGCAGGCGATCAGCCCATCGGCATCGAAGCGCGGCGTGAACGCGTTTCCTTCTTCCAATTCGCTCCTCCCGGTCTGGCTCGCGCCGGGACCGGGCGATGGTGAGGGCAAGGATGTCAAATCGAATTTCCCGCGCGGTGTTACGCTCCTAGTCAACAACTCCCGGGCCGGACACGGCCCGGGAATCTACCGCTTATCCCGGCAAGGACGTGGCGCGCTCACTTGCCGCCGCGCAGCATTGTCAAGAACCGGATTTGCTCGGCGGGATCGTCGCGAAAGATGCCGGTGAATTGCGTCGTGACGGTTTCCGCGCCGTGTTTGCGAACGCCGCGCATGGACATGCACATATGCTGGGCTTCGAGCATGACGGCACAGCCGCGCGGGCGCAGATGCCGCTCGATCGCGCCGACGATCTGGGCGGTCAACGCCTCCTGCGTTTGCAGGCGTTTGGCGTAGATATCGACGAGCCGCGCCAGCTTGGAAAGCCCGGCGACGCCGGCCTCGGACGGATAATAGGCGACATGAGCCATGCCGAAAAAAGGCACCATGTGATGCTCGCAGTGCGACGAAAACGGAATATCGCGGACGAGCACCATATCGTCGTAGCCGTGAACCTCCTCGAAGACGCGGGCGAGCACGCTCGTCGCGTCTTGTTGGTATCCGGAAAAGAACTCTTCATAGGCCTTGACGACCCGTTTTGGCGTGTCGCGGAGACCCTCGCGCGAGGGATCGTCGCCGGTCCAGCGCAAAAGGACCCGCACGGCCGCCTCGGCCTCCTCGCGCGTCGGGCGCGCGAGCGGTGAGATGTTGCGCTGTGGCTGTGGACGTTCAAGCAAGGACTTAACCACGGCATCCATGTGGCGCCTCCATTAAAGTTCGAATGAGCGTCCTTGGCCTTGCTCCCCATGATCATGACAAAGAGCACCGGACGGACGGTTGTCCGGGGAGTTTCGCCTGGAAATTTGCCAGATCTCGTTCGCCAAACCCTGCTTTCCTATATAGTATGCGCGGGGCGCCGTCACCTGGACCTCTATGTCGAGCGAAGCCAATTTTATCGATATCTATAACCACCGGATCCTCGATCTGGCCGGTAATATTCCGCGCCAGGGACGGCTCGCGGCGCCCGGCGCCACGGCAACCGCCCATTCGAAGCTATGCGGTTCGACGGTCGTTGTCGATCTTATCATGACGGATGGCCAAGTGGTTGATTTCGCGCAGGACGTCAAGGCGTGCGCGCTAGGTCAAGCCGCCGCCTCGATCATGGCCCGCCACGTGATCGGCTCGACAGGACCGGAACTGCGCGCGCTCCGCGATCAAGTGCGCGCCATGCTCAAGGAAAATGGACCGCCGCCGGGAGGCAAATGGGCCGATGTCGGCATCCTCGAGCCGGTGCGCGATTTCAAGGCCCGGCACGCGTCGACCCTGCTCACCTTCGACGCGACGGTCGATTGCGTCAACCAGATCGAGGCCGCGCGCGCCCGCGCCAACGCTCAGGCCCCGGCCTGGTCTCCCCCCTGATGTGATCAGAACCAATTCATGTTGAAGGTATAGGCAACAAGGGCACCGGCCGTAATATCGTTCAGCGAGCCGAGCCGGTTGGGGATCGGGCTTCCTCCCGCGCTGCCGACATAGCGGGTGACGCCGCCGAAAACCGTCGTGCTCCACGCCGGCGTGAATTGATATTTGATGGCGCCGAGTCCTCCGACCGAAGTGAGACCGCCATGCGCTTGATAGGGAAACACGTTGCCATTCAAGAACGCTTCCGCCGGCGTGACCGAGAAATAGGCGTTCACGAATTGATCGTCGCCGAATTGGAAGCGCGGACCGGCCGAAAATGTCCAGGGGCCGTATCGCGCCACGGCATCCAATTCGATATTGGCGTCCAAACCCTGAGCTCCGCTGACGCCCTGGCGCACCTCGAAGCGGGCGCGAAAGTAATCAGACGGCCAGAGTTCCAGAAAGCCGCCGAGCTCGGCCGTGAATCCGACATTGTGCAGGCCGAAGAAATTTTCGTTGTTGCCGATGCTTCCAAAGCCGCCGCTGAGGGTGCGCTCGGAGATGAAGCGGGCGACCGGACCCGCCTTGATCCAAGGAAGATCCAGAAGCGCGATCCCAAGTCCATCGTCTGGGGAAACAAACGGTTCAGGCTCGCCAGGACGGCGGTAGGAAATATAGCCGGTCGGCCAAATCGAGACGCTGCTCGCCCCCGGAAAAGACGTGAAAACCTCGGGGCCGACCGCCAAGGTAATCGTCCAGCCCTCGACCGGGGCGGGAGTTGGGGGCGTCAGATCGGCTGCGCCGGCGGCCGAAGCGGCGAACGCGAAGAGGCCCGCCACAGAGAAACGTTGCACATGTGACAAGTTAGCCACCCAAATCTTGAGCCAATCGAAACTCCGGGAATTATGAGCTATCGGTTGAAGGCGCGCCAGTGTATTTCTGCCACGGTCGTCCGCTATAATGGGGCGCTTGGCGTTAAGTTCGATGCAAGTTTTGTCTACGATCGGCCGTTTCAGCGCACATTTTGTGATACGCGCCTATCAGTTCACCCTGTCCGCGATCGCGGGGGCTCATTGCCGGCACTTGCCAACCTGCTCGGCCTACATGGACGAGGCGATCGCGCGCCATGGGCTTTGGGCAGGGGGCGCAATGGGCATTGCCCGGCTTTGCCGCTGCCATCCTTGGGGCACCGCCGGGTTCGATCCGGTGCCCGAGTCCTTGCCGAGCGATGCGCGCTGGTGGCTTCCGTGGAGCTACGCCCCGCGCGGCCACGAGGGACAGGGCGAGGAATAGGTCTATCCCGGCGAACCCGCGCGCAAGAGGGTCAGCGCCACGGCGCAGGCATTCGAGACATTGAGGCTCTTGATCGCGCCGGGCATGTCGAGGCGCACCAGGAAATCGCAGTTTTCCCGGCTGAGGCGCCGCAGCCCCTTGCCTTCGCCGCCGAGCACGAGCGCAACGGGCCGCCGCAAGGGCATCTGCGCCAGATTTAGCTCCGCTTCCGAGTCGAGGCCGAGGCGCAGATAGCCGCTGTCCCCCAATTTCTCGAGTGCGCGGGCGAGGTTGACCACGCTGACGATCGCGACATGTTCGAGGCCGCCGGAAGCCGCTTTCGCCACGACGCCCGCCATTTCCGGCGCGTGGCGGTGGGTCACGACCACGGCATCGACGCCGAAAGCGGCCGCGGTGCGCAGGATCGCGCCGGCGTTATGCGGATCGGTGATCTGATCGAGCACGAGCACGATGCCGCTTCGCGATACGATGTCCGAAAGGTCGAGGGGCTCCAGCGGCAGGGCTTCGAGCATGACGCCTTGATGCGCGGCGCCCGTGCCAAGACGGCGGGCGAGGTCCTCGGCCGCGACGATATGAGAGCAAAGGCCAGCACCCGTGATTTCGCCTTCGAGCCGCCGCGCGGCGGCTTCCGTGACATAAATATCGAGGAGTTTTCGCCGCCTGGCGCGCAACGCCTCGCGCACAGCGTGAAAGCCAAAAAGAACCGCGACGCCGCTGGTCACGCGCCGGAACACCTGCGCCTTGGCCCGCGCGAGGTTTTGCCCGCCGGTCCCCTCGGCGGCCGGAGGAAGATCCGGGCGCCAGGTTTTGGTGGGGGCGGTTTGGCGGGGAGAGGAATCCGGCACTTTGCGGTGCTCGCCGGATGCGCCGGTCCTTGCCCTTGAAGATTTCGATTTGTCGCGCGTCAAATCGCGGGTCCGGAACGTTGGAGGATGAGCTTAGTTCCTGTCACGGCAACTCTCGGCGCGCAACGCAAAGCATCGATGCGGCGGAATTTCCAGCGGGTGTTTTGAGTTGACAGCGGCAAGCCCGGTTCGGATAAGCGCGTGCGCCCATGCCTTCGGGCAATTGGGGGAGTGTCCCGAGCGGCAAAGGGGGCGGACTGTAAATCCGCTGGCTAGGCCTTCGTAGGTTCGAGTCCTACCTCCCCCACCAAGGCGCGTTTCCCAATCCTGGCTCCTTTTCAGCCTTCCACGGCGCCTGTTGGCGCGGGTTGAAAAGCACTCTCCCACGCGTATAAATGTTGCGGTCCATCGGCGGCGGCATATTGGCTGCCGCGATCGGAGTGACGGATCAGGCCGGGCGCGGGACGTTGCCGCTGGATCGCCATGGACAAGGCCGCGATGGCGCGCCGGTGATCGCGCATCGCCCTTGCCTGCGATTTTGCGGGGGA
>JBATYB010000073.1:0-6459 GCA_049673825.1 Methylocella sp.
CATGAAAGTTCATATCATGCTTGGCATGAACAAGCTCCCTGTCGCTACCCGCGCCCAAATTCTTTCGATGCTCTGCGAAGGCGCTTCGATGCGCTCTGTCTCGCGGCTTACAGATACGAGCATCAACACCGTTTCAAAGCTCTTGGAGGACGCCGGGCGCTTCTGCGCTGGCTTTCATGACGCGAAGGTTCGCGGTGTGAAGGCGAAGCGCGTTCAAGTTGACGAACTCTGGTCTTTCACCGGCGCCAAACAGAAAAACGTGGCCACGATGAAAAATCCGGTTGATGGCGCAGGCGACACTTGGACTTGGACCGCGATCGAAGCCGAAACAAAATTGCTTATTTCTCACTTTTGCGGCGGACGAGATGGCGAATGCGCCAAGTGGTTTATTGATGATATGGCCTCGCGGATCGTGAACCGTATTCAACTGACTTCTGACGGCCACAGAGCCTATTTGGAGGCCGTCGAAGACGCGTTTGGAGCGGATATTGATTACGCCATGCTGAACAAGATTTATGGCGCCTCGCCAGAGAGCGCCAAAGGCCGTTATAGCCCGGCTGAGTGCATCGGTTGCCGGAAAGACCGGATCGAAGGCAACCCCGATCCATGCCATATCTCTACCTCGTACGCCGAGCGCGCGAACCTCACAATGAGAATGCACAATCGCCGGTTTACGAGATTGACGAATGCGTTCTCAAAGAAATTCGAGAACCATGCTCACATGGTTGCCATCTATGCCGTTTGGTATAACTGGCTTCGTATCCACAAGACCTTGCGCGTAACGCCTGCCATGGCCGCTGGCCTAAGCGAGACGGTCATGGACTGGGCGGATATCGTCGAAGCGATGGATGCGGACGCCCCGGCCAAAAAACGCGGCCCCTATAAAAAGACGGGCGAAGAAATTTCAAACTGAGACATTACCGCGATGCGCGATGGTGAGGACTTTCGTGCCTATCGTGTTATAATTTTTGTAGCTAGGCATAGGATTCGGCCATGACCGCGCTCAAACTGACGGCAATCGGCACCTCGACCGGAGTGGTGATTCCAGAAGAGATGCTGGCCCGGATGAAGGTTGGGAAAGGCGATGCCCTTTACGCCGTCGAGACCGCGGAAGGCTACCTCCTCACGCCCTACGATCCGGCGATCGCGGAAGAGATCAAGCTGGGCGAGCGGTTCATGATGCAATACCGCGACACCTTCAAAGCCTTGGCTAAATGAAGGCCGAGCCACGCTGGATCGGAAAGAAAGCTTTGTTGTTGCTGGGCCTCAACGGATATCGGCTTGCGGCCGGCCACGTGAATTCCCTTCAAACGGTCCTCGCACTCGCTGATGGAACGCTCGACGAGCCTGGCTTGTCCGCGTGGATCGAAGAACATATGGAGCGGCAAGAGCCGTGAAAGAGGCCGCGCCTGCTCCGGGGATGCAATTCCCGCCCGCCAGCGAGGCGGAATGGCGAACGCTCGTCGAACGCGTGCTCGACGGCCGGCCTTTCGAATCCCTTGTCGCGACGACATTCGAAGGGCTGCGGATCGCGCCGCTTTATCCTTGCGCCACGAGCGAAGGCGCGCGGGCACTGCGGCAAAAACCGGGCGCGTGGACAATCTCGCAGCGGATGGATCATCCCGAGCCCGAGACAGCGAACCAACTGGCCCGCGCGGACCTCATTGGGGGCGCCGATGCGCTGACCCTCACCGTTTCGCAAGCGCATTCCGCGCGGGGCTTTGGCGTGCGGCTCGACGGCGAGCGCGATCTCGATGCCGCGCTTGCCGGGATCGACCTCGATCTCATATCGCTTCGCCTCGATGCGGGGCCGCGCGCGGACCTCGCGCCGGCCTTTGCTGCGATGGCGCGAAACCGCAGTTTGACCTCGGCTTCGCTCGATGTTGATTTCGGCCATGATCCGGTTGGGCATCTCGCGCGGACGGGGATCTTGCCCCCCGGGCGCGGCGTGGCGGAGATGCACAAGCTCTTGCGCGGCGCGGGCTTCGCTGGGCACCTGCTTCTCGCCGATGGGCGGCCTTATCACGAAGCGGGCGCGGGGGAAGCCCAAGAACTTGGGTGCGTCATCGCCGCCGGAGTCGAATATCTCCGGCTGCTTGAAGCCGATGGTCTTTCGCTTGAAGACGCGCGCGGCGAAATCGCGTTTCTTCTCGCCGCCGACGCCGATGAATTTTTATCGCTCGCCAAATTCCGCGCCTTGCGCCTTCTCTGGGCGCGCGTTGAATCTGCTTGCGGCCTGACGCCGAAACCGCTGCGCCTCCATGCCGAAACCGCTTACCGGATGATGACGAAATATGATCCGTTCGTGAATGTCCTGCGCACTGCGATGGGCGTATTTTGCGCGGGCGTGGGCGGCGCTGATGCGGTTACCGTTTTGCCTTTCACCTTGGCGCTCGGCCTGCCAGACGATTTTGCCCGGCGCATCGCGCGCAACACGCAGCTTATCTTGATCCATGAGGCGAAGCTTGCGAAAGTCGCCGATCCGGCCGCCGGTGCCGGAAGTTTCGAAGCCCTGACGGAGGAGCTTTGCGAGCGCGCGTGGCGTTTGTTCCAAGATTTCGAGGCGCAAGGCGGCATGATCGCTTGTCTTCGAGCGGGCGTGCCGCAAAGGGAGATCGCCGCGGCGGCGGCGGCGCGGCGCGAGGCCATCGCGCGACGCACCCTCTCGATCACCGGGACGAGCGCATTTCCTCTCCTTGGCGAGGCACCAGTCAACGTGCTCGAACCGGCTCCCGCGGGGGCCAACGAGAGTCCGGCGGCGGGAGACTGCCTTCCCTTGCCCTCGCGGCGCGACGCGGAGCCTTACGAGAAATTGCGCGCGGCTTCGGATGAACAATTCCGCAAAACCGGGGACCGGCCGAAAATATTTCTCGCCAATCTCGGGAAGCCGCAAGGTTTCGCGGCGGCCGCCGCTTTCGCCGTGAATTTTTTCGCGGCGGCGGGGATCGAGGCGGTAAGCCATGAGGGCTTCGAGACGCCGCAAGAGGCGGCGTTCCGCGCGTCGGGCTGCAAGATCGCCTGCATCTGCGCGCCGAGGGCGGTTTCCACGCACGCTCTGATCGACGCCGCCACGCGGCTGCTCGGCGCCGGAGCGGCGCGCATTTACCTCGCGGGGCGTACGCCAGGACAGGCGGAAACGGCTTTGCTGGAGGCGGGGATTGCCGGCTTCGTTCACACTGGCTACGATGCCCTTGCCATTCTCGAAGACGCGCTAGCCGCCACGGCGGCGCAAGACCGCCAGAGCTAGCAGCTCAAGAGACGCTCCAACGGAAGCACAGAAGATGAGGTCCGCTGGCTATGCCGGTTTCGCCGCGGCCGCGCTTGCCGGGGCAAGCCTCTTTGTTGGGATCGAGGCGGCGGATGCGCGAGCTAATCCCCGACTCCCTTCGCATAATCATGACGGCATCTTTGCGGTCCGCGTTGTCACGCAGCATGGTTCTTGCCGCACATTTCATAATACGAAAATCGCCGTAAGCGGCGGTCAGGTCCACGCAACCGGGCATGCTCTCCTGCGGGCGTCTGGTCACATCGGCCAGGGCGGTGCAGTCTCAGTGACGCTCCGGCTATTGCACCACGCCGCGCATTTCGCGGGCTTGATGCGAGGTTATTCGGGCTCGGGCAAATGGTCGTCGGCGAGCTTGGGCTGCAGCGGATATTGGCGTGCGACGCGGCAAAGTTAAGGTCTCGCCGGGTTCATTGGTGCCGTTGGCGATGCCCTTGCAACGCTCGAAAGCCCGCTTGCCAAGACCGTTCGAGATCGACAGTATAGGTCGCGGTTAGGATCGGGAGAATGAAAACCATGCGTCCAATCCAATGCTCACGTCTCTTCGCCGCCGCGCTCATTGGCGTGGCCAGCGCTGCGCATGCGCAAGGCGGGTTCGCGATGCGGCAAAATCACGACGGCATCTACGCTGTCGATATCGTCACGCGGCAAGGAAGTTGCGACAGGGCCTACCACTGGCTGATTGCCGTATCCGACGGGCGCGTCAGCTCGGCGGGGGATACGCCAATGGAAGCCTCCGGCCAGATCAATCAACGCGGCATCGTGGAGTTGGCGTTCCAGCGCTTCGGCCAGGTCGCCACGGTTATCGGAACGCTCGGGATGGGGTTTGGCTCGGGGAGCTGGTCATCAACGACGATGCAATGCGCCGGGTCGTGGCGGGCCACAAAGCAAGGCTGAGACCGGCAAAACCGCGCGGCTTTGGCGAGAACGATGGTTTTTTCGCGCGGGCCAAACTACAATCAGGGGTATGCTTGGCGCCTGGAAGGCTGCCCCATGAGCCGCGTTCCCGATTTTTCCAAGCTACCGCTTGCCTTGGCGTCCGTTGGGTCCAGCGATATCCCCGCGCGGCCCTGGCTAACGCCGGAAGGCATTGGCGTCGCGCCGGTTTACCGCGCAAGCGACATTGCCGGGCTCGATTGCCTCGATAGTTTCCCCGGCATCGCGCCTTATGCGCGCGGCCCCTACCCCGCCATGTATGTCGAGCGGCCTTGGACCATCCGGCAATATGCGGGCTACTCGAGCGCCGAAGAGTCGAATGCCTTCTACCGCCGCAATCTCGCCGCCGGGCAAAAGGGGCTTTCGGTCGCGTTCGACCTCCCGACCCATCGTGGCTATGATTCGGATCATCCGCGCGTCGCCGCGGACGTCGGCATGGCCGGCGTCGCGATCGATTCGATTTACGACATGCGGAGCCTATTTTCGGGGATTCCGCTCGACGAGATCTCCGTGTCGATGACGATGAACGGCGCGGTTTTGCCGGTGCTCGCTCTTTATATCGTGGCGGCCGAGGAGCAACGCGTGCCGCCCACCAAGCTCGCCGGGACGATTCAAAACGATATTCTCAAGGAATTCATGGTGCGCAACACTTACATCTACCCGCCGGGACCATCCCTGCGCATCGTTTCCGACATTCTCGCCTTTACGGCGCGGCACATGCCGAAATTCAATTCGATCTCGATCTCGGGCTATCACATGCAGGAGGCGGGCGCGACCGCCGATCTCGAGCTTGGCTACACGCTTGCCGACGCGCTCGAATATGTCCGCGCCGGACTTGCGGGCGGTCTTAGGATCGATCGCTTCGCGCCGAGGCTGTCGTTTTTCTTCGGCGTTTCGATGAATTTTTTCATGGAGGTGGCGAAGCTGCGCGCCGCCCGCCTCCTCTGGGCGAAGCTCATGCAAGGCTTTCATCCGGCTGACGAAAAATCCCTCGTCCTGCGCACGCACGCGCAAACATCGGGCTGGTCGCTCGCCGCGCGGGATGTTTTCAACAATATCGTGCGCACGCAAATCGAGGCGATGGCGGCGACGCAGGGCCAAACCCAATCCTTGCACACCAACGCGCTCGACGAGGCGTTGGCGCTGCCAAGCGATTTCTCGGCCCGCATCGCGCGCAATACCCAGCTTTTCCTGCAACAGGAAAGCGGCACCGCGCGCATTATCGATCCGTGGGGCGGCTCCTTCTACGTCGAAAGGCTCACCGCGGCGCTCGCCAGCAGGGCTTTTGCACATATCGAGGAGATCGAAGCGATCGGCGGCATGGCGAGGGCCATCGAAACGGGCATCCCGAAACTCCGCATCGAGGAGGCGGCCACAAAGACCCAGGCGCGCATCGACAGCGGGATCGAAGCGGTGGTCGGGGTCAACCGGTTCAAACCCGAGATCGAGGAAGATATTCAGATTTTGAAGGTCGATACGGCCGCCGTTCGGGCGCGGCAGATCGTCAAGCTCGACGCTTTGAGGGCCGCGCGGGACCCCTGCCAAGTTCAGCGCACGCTCGATGCCTTGACCGAAGGTGCGCGCGGAACCGCAAATCTCCTTGCGCTCGCGGTCGAGGCCGCGCGGGCCAAGGCGACGGTCGGCGAAATATCCTTCGCGCTCGAAAAGGTGTTTGGCCGCCATCGCGCGGGAATTGCGGCGGTTTCGGGCGTCTATGCGAGGGAATCGGGCGCCGGCTCGCAGGCCATCATGCGCGCCAAGGGTTTGGTCGAGGCGTTTGTCGAAAACGAAGGGCGGCGTCCGCGCATCCTGGTCGCGAAAATCGGCCAGGACGGGCATGATCGCGGCCAGAAAGTCATCGCCTCCGCGCTTGCCGACCTTGGCTTCGACGCCGAAATTGGGCCGCTGTTCGCGACGCCTGGGGAAGCCGCGCGGCAAGCAATTGAAAATAATGTCCACATTATTGGCGTGTCGTCGCTTGCCGCCGGGCATCTGACTTTCGTGCCGCAACTGCGCGCGGCGCTGGTGCGTGGAGGTGGGGATAATATCATGATTGTCGTGGGCGGCGTCATTCCGGCGCAAGATATCGACGCGCTGCGCGCGGCCGGGGCGGCGGCGATTTTTCCCCCGGGCACGGCGATTCCGGAAGCTGCGGCGCGGCTTATCGAACTGCTGAACGATAGGCTCGGCTACCGGCAGAAGGAGGTGACGCAATAACAAGCGCCGATAGATCGTTGGCT
>JBATYB010000074.1:0-8663 GCA_049673825.1 Methylocella sp.
TGCAGCTCCGGTCGGGCCACGCCCTCCCTGCATCGCAACAAACGCGCGGCAACCCGCAACAAGCGAAACCCGGCAGAACGCCACTTATCTCTAGCGGAAAACTGTTCAGACAACCAGAGCCGGCGCACTTAACCGACATAGCCGCGCCGTATGATTTAGGCGCACGGAGATAGGTTTGTTGGTTGTCGAAGGCGGGCTGGCGAGCAGCGAGTTCCGCCATCGAATAAGCAACAAAATGGTTGCGTTATTTTGCAATTGGTCCATATGGTTTCGCAACCAAGGAGTTGCATATGGAAGATCGCATTGAGAAGCGCATTGAACTGAAGGCACCGGTCTCGCGTGTCTGGCGCGCGCTGACGGATTACCGTGAGTTCGGCGAGTGGTTTCGGGTAAAGCTGGATGGCCCATTTGTGCCTGGTCAGATCTCACGTGGCCGGATTACCTATCCTGGCTATGAGCACGTGAAGTGGGAGGCGACTGTGCAGAAAATCGAGCATGAACGGCTCTTCTCGTTCACCTGGCACCCTTACGCCATCGATTCCAAAGTAGACTACTCGCAGGAACCCGCGACACTTGTCGAGTTCAGGCTGGAAGGGACCGGAAGCGGGACGCTACTTCTCCTCACGGAGTCTGGTTTCGACAAAATCCCCAGCGGCCGCCGCCTCGAAGCATTTCGCATGAATGACGGTGGCTGGACAGAGCAACTCATGAACATTGAACGGCATGTCGGGCAAACAAAGTAGTATCCGGGCTAAGCGGAAAGCTCATGCGTCTGTGTTTGCTGCGCTGGGAGATGAAACACGGCTATCGATTGTTACGAAGCTCTGCCGCGGTCAGTCGCAGTCGATCTCTCAGCTCACGAAGGGCTCGAAGCTTACCCGGCAGGCAATCACCAAGCATCTTCGCGTGCTGGAGACCGCCGGAGTCGTGCACAGCGTGCGTTCGGGACGCGAGAGCCTTTATGAGTACGAGCCGGAGCCGATTGAAGAGATCAAGACATACCTCGATCTCGTCTCGAAGCAGTGGGATCAAACATTGGCCAGGCTGAAAACCTTTGTTGAATGCTGAGAAGGCGGCTGTGGCTTCCACTGTGGGGCCGAAGCATTGGCAAAACTCTGTTCGCCGCCCAGCATTGAAATGCAAATTGAGCCACTCCTGGCTACTCCGAAGGTTCGGGCGCGGCGCCGGCAATTCGCGGAAATAGGCGGCGCCATTGCCGGTTCGACCAGAGGCGGAACCGGTCGAGGTAGAGATAAAGCACCGGCGTCGTGTAGAGAGTCAGAAGCTGGCTGACGATTAGCCCGCCGACGATCGCAATTCCGAGCGGGCGGCGGATCTCGCTCCCTTCGCCGAAGCTCAGCAGCAGTGGGACGGCGCCGAAAATCGCGGCGAACGTCGTCATCATGATCGGGCGAAATCGCAAAACGCAGGCGCGAAAAATCGCGTCGCGCGGCGAAAGCCCGTCCGTTCGTTCCGCTTCGAGCGCGAAATCGATCATCAAAATCGCGTTTTTCTTGACGATGCCGATCAGCAAAATCACCCCGATCATCGCAATGATGCTGAATTCGGTGTGAAACAGCAAAAGCGCGAGGACCGCGCCGACCCCGGCCGAGAACAAGGTCGAGAGAATGGTAATCGGATGGATGAAGCTTTCGTAAAGGATGCCGAGAACGATATAGACCGCGGCAAGCGCGGCGGGGATCAACAAGAGCTCATTCGATAAAGACTCCTCGAATAGTCGGGCGGTACCTTGCAGGCTGCCGTGGACCGTGGCCGGGGGGTGGAGCCCTCTCATCGCCGCCCGGAGTTCGGTGGCCGCGTCGCTGAGCGATGCGCCGGGCTGCAGATTGAATGAAATGGTGCTCGCCACGAACAGCCCCTGGTGGTTGACCGCCAACGGCGTGTGGCCCGGCCGAAAATGGCTGAAGGCGGCGAGCGGAACCATTGTTTCCTGGGTTGTGCTGACGGCCGCGCCGGCGGAAGTGCCCTGCCGACCGGTGTTGGCGAGCGCATTGGTTTGGGCGTTGCGCGCCTCGGCTCCCTCGGTGTTCGCGGCCGCGCTGGACTTGGTGGCCGATGACGATGACCCCGGCGCCGGCGGGGCAGGGCTCTGCGTGACCGTTCCCGCCACGGCATTGGTGGTCGCCGTGCCGCTCGGGCTGGCGCCGGAAGTGCTGACATAGAGATCTTTCAGGATCGAGGGGTCTTGCCAATAGCGCGGGTCGACTTCCATCACCACATGATATTGGTTGACCGCGCTGTAGATGGTCGAGACCTGGCGCTGCCCGAACGCGTCATAAAGCGTACTGTCGATCAGGCTTACGACGATGCCGAGACGGGACGCCGTGTCGCGATCGATGTCGATATCGGTTTCCAAGCCTCTCTGCTCCTGGTCGGAATTGACATCCGCGAGCACGGAACTATGTCGCAAGGCCTCGGCGAGACGCGGCACAAAGGCATAAAGTTCGCTCGTGCTCTCGCCCTGCAAGGTGAATTGGTATTGGGCATTGCTCGCCCGGCCGCCCATGCGGATATCCTGCACCGATTGCAGATAAAGACGCGCGCCCGGCACTTGTCTGAGCTTCCCGCGCAGGCGGGCGATCACCTCGTCGGCGGTCTTGCTGCGTTGGGACTTTGGCTTCAGGTCGATATAGACCGAGCCGGTATTGGTCCCCGAGCCCGAGCCGGTATAGCCCTTGACGCTGGCAATCGCCGGGTCGGCTTGCACGATCGCCTGAAGCTGCGCGAGTTTTAGACGCATCGCCTGGAACGAGATCGACTGGTCGGCCTTAATGGAGCCGATCATGCGGCCGGTGTCCTGCTGCGGAAAGAAGCCTTTCGGCACGATTTTGAACAAATAGAGGTTGAGGCCAACAGTCGAAAGCAAAACCGCCATCACCAAGACGCCGTGGCGCAGTGCCCAGCCCAGCGTTCGCTCGTAGCCCCGCAGGACTCTGGCGAACGGGTCGAACCGGCGTGGCCCGCGCGGCCTTGGCCTCAAAAGCAGCGCGCACATCATCGGCGTCAAGGTCAAGGATAAGGCGAGCGAAACAAGGATGGCGAGCGAGAGAGTGAGAGCGAATTCGCGAAACAGGCGGCCGACAATCCCGCCCATCAGAAGAATCGGAATGAACACCGCGATCAACGAGATGCTGATCGACAGCACGGTAAATCCAACTTCCCGCGCGCCGGTCAGCGCCGCCTCGACCCGCCCCCTGCCCGCATCGGCGTGGCGGGATATATTTTCGAGCACCACGATCGCATCGTCGACCACGAAGCCGGTCGAAATCGTCAGGGCCATCAGCGACAAATTGTTCAAGCTGAAGTTCAGGAGATACATCGCACCGAAAGTCCCGACGATCGAAACCAGCACGGCGACGCTTGGAATCATCGCGGCGCGAACGTCGAGCAGGAACAAGAAGACAATCAGCGTGACCAAGAGAATCGCGATGGCCAAGGTCCATTCGGTGTCATGCAACGATGCGCGGATCGTAGTGCTGCGATCGGAGATAGGCAGGAATTCGATATCGTTTGGCATCGCCGCTTGGAGATGCGGCAATTCGGCCTTCACGCGCTCGACCGTATCGATGATGTTGGCTCCGGGCTGACGGAAAATGACCGCGAAAACGGCGGGCCGGCCATCGGAAAGGCCCAGATTGCGCACGTCCTCGGCCGAATCCAGCACTTCGGCGACGTCGGTGAGCCGCACCGGAGCACCATTGCGATAGGCAATGACAAGAGGAATATAATCGGCGGCCCGCGTCGCTTGATCGTTGGTATAGATCTGGAGGTGCCGTTCGCCGTCCTCGATCGCGCCTTTCGGGCTGTTGGCGTTGGCGGACGCCAGCGCGGCGCGCACGTCCTCAAGCCCGATGCCATATTTGGCCAAGGCGTGCGGGTTGACCTCGACGCGCACCGCGGGCAAAGCACCGCCGAAAATGAAAACTTGACCGATGCCGTCAAGCTGGGAGAGCCTTTGCTGGAGGATATTGCTGGCGAGATCATACATCTGAGCGCGCGACTTGGTCTTCGACGTCATGGTGAGGATAAGGATCGGCGCGTCGGCGGGATTGATCTTGCGATAGGTCGGATTGGTGGGCAGGTTCGTTGGCAGATCGGCGCCCGCGGCGTTGATCGCCGCCTGGACGTCGCGCGCGGCGCCGTCGATGTCGCGGCCGATGTCGAATTGGAGGATTATCCGGGTCTGTCCGAGGGTGCTTGCCGAGGTCATTTCGGTGACATGGGCGATCTGGCCGAGGTGGCGTTCGAGCGGTTCCGCCAAGCTCGACGCCACGGTGTCCGGGCTCGCGCCGGGAAGCTGCGCCTGCACCAGGATGGTTGGAAAATCGACTTGCGGAAGCGGCGAGACCGGCAGCTTCAGAAACGCGAGGCACCCGGCAAGCGCAATCCCAAGGGTAAGGAGCGTGGTCGCCACCGGACGCGCGATAAAAGGCGCGGAGAGATTCATGCTTGAGACTCGGCGGCACGCATGAGCGCGGCCAACAAAGGCGCGGCCGCGGCCAAGCGGAGATCGAAACGCCGCAAGGGATTAAACTCCTTCCTTACAACCTAACGCCCTATCGCGATAGGGCGCCGATGAGCGATGGCGCGCCTCGAGAATTTCCGCTATCGCGTTGAATACAGCCGCCGTTGGCGCCGTTTGGAGCGCCACCTGAACGGCCGGGCGGCTATTCGGCGCCAGGGAGAGGCGGCACCATGCACGAGGCGGAGCCTGTAACGATCGAAACGTTTGACATTCTGCGCTTGTTGAAATCCCTGCCGCACCGCTATCCTTTTCTGATGATCGACCGCGTGATCGAGGCGCGGGGCGACGAATCCGGCATCGGCATCAAGAATGTCAGCATTAATGAGCCGCAATTCCAGGGGCATTTCCCGGAGCGCCCGGTCATGCCCGGGGTACTTCTGATCGAGGGCATGGCCCAGACCGCCGGGGTCTTGTGCGTCAACGCGCATTCGCCCGGCCGAAAGCCGCCGCTTGTTTATTTCACGAGCATCGACAAGGCCAGGTTTCGCAAGCCGGTCATGCCGGGCGACCGGGTCGAGTTTCATATGACCAAGACCAACCGGCGCCGCGCCATGTGGTGGTACAAGGGCCGCGCCTTGGTCGATGGCCTGCTTGTGTGCGAGGCCGAAATCGCCGCCATGCTGGCCGATGACGTTGCATAGCTTTTCGCGCCGGGATTTTTTCCGCTCCGACAGAGCAAGCCAAGGCGGATGAAGGGCAGGGGGACCAGAAGATCATGATCCTCCGCGAAAAATGTAAAGAGCGGGCACAACCATGCAAACGGAACCAGGCGATGTGTTCTCATCTATCACCCCGCCCGGACAAAACTCTCCAACACCATTTTGCGCCCAGCCTTGTCGAAATCGACGGTGAGCTTGGTGCCGTCCACGGCGGCGACCGTGCCGGTGCCGAATTTCGCGTGAAACACCCGCGCGCCCTTCGCGAAGACCGAACCCGCGCTCGAGCTCGCGATCAGTTCTCCGTCGATCTGCGGCGGACCGCGGCGCACCCGGCTCTCTTGCAAACTCCGCGGTGTGCCCTGCCTTACGTCCTCGCCGCGCTGCTTCGCGCGCTGCCAGCCAGGCGTCGCATAGGACGACCCATAGGTGTCCATATTGGAAAAACGCGATTGCGCATAGCCGCCATAGGCCGAACCCGTTGCCGCCTCGACGACCTCGACGTGAGTTTCCGGCAGCTCGTCCAGGAAACGCGAGGGAATCGTCGTCTGCCAAAGCCCGTGAATGCGCCGGTTGGTCGCGAAATAAATCTTCGCGCGGCGCTTGGCCCGCGTGAGGCCGACATAGGCGAGGCGGCGCTCTTCCTCGAGTCCCGCGCGGCCCAAATCGTCGAGCGAACGTTGATGCGGGAACAGCCCTTCCTCCCATCCGGGCAAAAACACGGTCTCGAACTCAAGCCCTTTCGCCGCGTGCAGGGTCATGATCGAGACGCGGGCGCCGGAATCGGTGTTCGCGGCGTCCATCACCAGGGAAATATGTTCGAGGAAGGCGCCAAGATCGGGAAACTCCTCCATCGAGCGGACGAGTTCCTTGAGATTTTCGAGACGGCCCTCGGCATCGGCGGTCTTCTCCTTGCGCCACATGCCGGTATAGCCGGATTCTTCCAAAACGATCTTGGCGAGCTCGCCCTGCGGCTTTGTCTCGATCAAACCCGACCAGCGGGAAAAATCGGCGAGAAGGTCACGCAAGGTCTGGCGCTGCCTGGGCTTTAGCTCCTCGGTCTCGACGATGCTTTGCGCCGCCCGCATCAAGGGGACGCGCGCGCGCCGCCCATGATTGTGAAGGATCTGCAAGGTGGCGTCGCCGAGGCCGCGCTTGGGCAGGTTGAAGATGCGCTCGAAGGCAAGATCGTCGGCGGGCTGCGCGACGCAGCGCAGATAGGCGAGCGCATCGCGGACCTCGGCGCGCTCGTAGAACCTTGGCCCGCCGATCACCCGGTAAGGCAGGCCGAGAGTGATGAACCGCTCCTCGAATTCGCGCATCTGGAACGACGCGCGGACAAGAATGGCAATCTCGTCGAGGGCGTGGCCCTTGCGCTGAACTTGCTCGATCTCTTCGCCGACCACGCGGGCTTCTTCCTCCGAATCCCAGACCCCGGTGACGGTTGGTTTCTCGCCAGCTTCGCCATCGGTGAAGAGGGTTTTTCCGAGCCGCCCCTGGTTATGCGAGATCAACCCCGCCGCGACGCCGAGGATATGCCCGGTCGAGCGATAATTACGTTCCAGCCGGATGATTTTCGCGCCCGGAAAATCGCTCTCGAAGCGCAGGATGTTATCGACCTCGGCGCCGCGCCAGCCATAGATCGACTGATCGTCGTCGCCCACGCAACAGAGATTTTGGCGCCCCTGCGCGAGCAGCCGCAGCCACAAATATTGGGCCGTGTTTGTATCTTGATATTCATCGACGAGCATATAGCGGAACCGCTCCTGATAGAGCTTCAGGACCTCGGGATTTTCGCGAAAGAGACGCACGGATTCCAGCAAAAGGTCGCCAAAATCGGCGGCGTTGAGAATCTTCATCCTTTCCTGATAGTGCTTATATAAACCCGCGCCTTTGCCATTGGCGAAAGCCGCCGCGTCGCCAACCGGCACGCGCGAAAAATCGAGGCCACGATTTTTCCAGGCGTCGATCTGATGCGCGAGAGCGCGCGCGGGCCAGCGCTTGTCGTCGATATTTTCGGCTTGCAGAACCTGTTTCAACAAGCGGATCTGATCGTCCACATCGAGAATGGTGAAGCCCGATTTCAGACCCACAAGTTCGGCGTGGCGGCGCAAAATCTTGGTCGAAATCGCGTGAAACGTGCCAAGCCACGGCATGCCTTCGGCGACCGGCCCCGCAAGCGTTCCGACCCGCTCCTTCATTTCCCGCGCCGCCTTGTTGGTGAAGGTCACGGCGAGGATTTCATGCGCGCGCGCGCGGCCTTGGGCAAGCAGATGCGCGATTTTTGTGGTCAGCACGCGGGTCTTGCCCGTACCCGCGCCGGCGAGCACGAGAAGCGGGCCGTCGATCGCCTCGATCGCCTCCCGCTGCTCGGCGTTCAGCCCATCGAGATAGCGGCGAGGCCGCGCGCGGGCGGCGATTCCCTGCGGCGCGGGCGCATCGAGCGGGCCAAGCGAAAGAACATCGGTCAAGGAATTGCGGCTCCTCTAAGAGTCAAATGGGAATTACCCACGCCAAAGCGAATCATGCGGCTTTTGTGCATTATGCGCCAAATTACCTGGCGCCAAAGCGGAGCCTTATCCCCTCTACCCTGCGGGTGAGGGTGGCTCGACGAAGTTGAGCCGGGTGACGGGCGCCCGGAGGGTCACGATTACGCCGCGATTCCTTCAACCGTCAAACGGTGCACATCGGTACGATCGCTCGCATGCTCAAAGGTGATTGCACATACATTGCCATCGGCATCCAGGTCCAAAACCGTGTTTTCATCAAGATCCTTGGACTGGGCAATATCGCGGTCGCGAAACTCGATGTATAGGGTATCGGTATCCGCGAAGTATTGAACTTTCATGGTTTGTACCCTCGATCGAAGAATGTATTATGCACGGTCTCCCGGTCCTCCGGCGACGCGATGATGCGCAAAATCCGTTCACGCTCTCATCCCACCGCGCCGTTTAAGCTAAATTCAGGGATTGCGCCAAAGACTTGCTTGCGCCTTGCTCGCCTGTTCGCCAAACATGCCACATGGCATCGCAAAAACGCTTCAATTTTGGCCGCGCCGGAACTCTTTTCAACGAAAAGACCCTCAAGGGCGCGTTCACCAAGGTTGTGTTCGACCCGACCGAACAGCAGCGCAAGGCCGGGAAGGATTGGGCCAAACAGGTTCGCCATCCAAATTTTCGCCAAGCCAACGAGACAGCCGTTCGGGGCGAATTCATCCAGACGGTGCTCGTCACGCTGCTTGGGTACACACCCTACCGCGCGGGCGAAACATTCACGGTTGCTGCCGAGGAAGCCTTGGGCAAAGGCGCCGTCGATACCGCGCTCGGCACGTTCTCGGGTAGCGAAAGGACCGTTCTCGCGCCCTTCGAACTGAAGGGGCCGGGAACGGAAGACCTCGACGCCATCATGCCGGGGCGCAACAAAAGCCCCGTCCAGCAAGCTTGGGAATATGCCATCGATGC
>JBATYB010000075.1:0-3562 GCA_049673825.1 Methylocella sp.
AGTGATTACCGTTCGCGGGCTCATCACGGTAGAAAGATCGCCGGCGATGAACGCGTTGCGGGTAAGCTCGGCGACGCGAACCATCTTGCCGACCGTGTCGCGGCCGTCCTTGGTGGCCTGGAATCGCTTGGCCTTGGCAAGCACGATATCGACTTCCTTGTCGTGCGGCAGATAGTTCAAGGTCGCGACGATCGACCAGCGGTCCATCTGTCCCTGATTGATTTGCTGGGTTCCATGATAAAGCCCGGAGGTGTCGCCAAGGCCGATCGTATTTGTTGTCGAAAACAGGCGGAAGGCGGGATGCGGCCTTATCACCCGGCTCTGATCGAGGAGGGTGAGACGGCCGGACACCTCGAGGACACGCTGGATAACGAACATCACGTCGGGGCGGCCCGCGTCATATTCGTCGAAACAAAGCGCGACGTTGTTTTGCAGCGCCCAAGGCAGGATGCCATCCCTGAACTCGGTCACTTGCAGGCCGTCCTTGAGGACGATGGCGTCCTTGCCGATGAGATCGACGCGCGAGACATGACTGTCGAGATTGATGCGCACGCAAGGCCAATTCAGCCGCGCCGCGACCTGCTCGATGTGGGTCGATTTGCCGGTGCCGTGATAGCCGGTGATCATCACCCGCCGATTCCTAGCAAAGCCCGCCAGAATGGCGAGGGTGGTATCGCGATCGAAGAGATAGTCCGGGTCGATGTCCGGAACATGCGGATCCGCGCTTGAATAGGCCGGCGCTTCCATATCGCTGTCGATACCGAACACTTGGCGCACCGAAATCCTCATGTCGGGCAGGCCGCCGGTCGCGGCGCTTTCATCCATTAGCATGCCCGCATTCGTCCTTCGTGCCGGGTCCCGCGCAAATGTTTGGAGCGATCGTCCAATTGTCTTCCGAAAAATCTTTTCCTCCAAGAGGTTCGATGGGCGCCGGCAAACACTCCGTTGAGCGGGCGGAAAGCGTCAGACATGCTGCACCGACTTCAGGTAATGATAAGCGCGGATGATCTCGCACAATTTGTCTTCGTTCGACCGGTCGCCCGCGTTGGCGTCGGGATGGAGGCGTTTCACCAAATCCTTGTACCGGGCCTTGATCACGGCCATGTCCACGCTATCGTCGAGACCCAATTGATCCAGGGCCTTTAAGGCGGCCAGCCCGTAACGCGGTTTGCGCAGCCCTTCGCTAGAATGGCGCCGGATATTCGTTTGAAACGTCCGCAGCGGGTCGCCCGTTCGCGACGGATCGTCGCCCTCCTCGCGAAAGCTCCTGGCCCCGCGGTTCACGCCCATTGACCAAGTCGGGCGATGGCCAACCAAGGCGTCGCGCTGGTAAAGGGCCATTGCTTCCGCGCTCATGCCGTTGAAATAATTATAGGTGGCATTGTATTCACGGACATGGGCGAGGCAGAAGCAAAAATATTGGCCCTCTCGAAAACGGCCCATTGGCGCGCGGAACTCGCCCGCTTCGCCGCAGCCCGGATGCTGGCAGCGCGCCTGATTTGGGCGCGGCCCCTCCCGGGGTTCGGACTTAACCCTGATGCGGTCGAAGAGACGTGATTTTAAATCCATGGCGCCGGCATTATGAATGTCTTTTGGGTAGCTGCAAGCGGCTCGATACGGTAAAATGACCATAAAGCCGCCGGTTACGCGGCCGTTGGCGTTTTTTAAGGCTGTCTTGAGATGGACGAGCAAAGCAACATTGCCGCAGGCGATCGCATCAAGGCGAAATTACAGGCCGCCTTTGCCCCCGACTCCATCGAAGTCATCGACGAATCCCACAAGCACGCGAGCCACGCTCATGCCATGAACCGGCCCCGTGCGGCCGCGAGCCCCGGCGGAACCCACTTTCACGTCAAAGTAGTTTCGGAAGCCTTTAAGGGCAAGAGCCTGGTCGAGCGCCATCGCGCGATCAATCATCTCTTGAGGGCTGAATTCGATGCCGGCGTGCATGCCTTGGCGATCGAGGCCAAGGCGCCGGGCGAATGAAGTCCAGCGCGACGGCCAGGAATCCGGGCCAATTTCCCTAAAGGCGTCCGCCCGGCACTAGGAATCATCCCGTTGGCCAGCCGGCTCGACGCAAGAGGGAGCTGCCGAACCGTCGACCACCGCGACATGCTATCCTGATCATGGGTGGCCCCTTCGCCGCAGCTCGGAAGGAACGGCTCAAAACATCGACTCGAGTCATCGGACAACTCTCCATCGGTTTCGTCTAGCGACGATGATGCCACGACCTCGCCGCCGCCGCGCATGGCTTCCGCCGAAGGAACGTCGCTAGCGTGGCTGTTGATCGTTGGTTCGTGCACCGAAGGGCTTTTGGATTATGTAAGATTGCGCAAATCGACGCGGCGCGGGGGCATTGACATGCAAGCGATTGTGAGTGCTATATGCGCGCCTGCGGGGCACGAACTGCGTGCCTGCCTCCTCTCCAATTCCCGTTTTCGATGTTGGGCCACGCGCCGGTGACGGCGCGGGCGTCGCGCTGTGAGAAAGGGGCTGCGTCCTTTCTGGCTATACATCGAAAGGCGTCTTGACCATCAACGAGGCGCGCGCCGCGCTTGGCCGCATGCCGCTAATGGAAGCTTCGGCGAATAAGCCGATGACGCTCACCAACGCGGGCTTTGTCCCGCTGCCGGAATAAGCGGAACGTCGAAACTCCGGCTTTTCAAATTCCCCTCGTTTGGATTTTCATGCGCACTCTTGTCTTCGGCAAGGCGCGGATGGCCGCGCGCACGCTGGTTGCGCGGGCAGACGGGGTCTTTATGTGGCCGGGGATCGCCCTGACGGAAAGGCGCGGCGCGGCCTGCGTTCCCATCGCGGCGGATGTCGCGCGGTTCTGGATCAGCCGGCTGCATGGCCCGGAGGCGGACGAGTGGGCGGTCCTGCGCTGTCTCTCCATCGCCGCGCAAAAATTGAGCGACGGCGACGAGGCGGGCGCGCAACAGGCGCTCGACGCGAGCGGGCCGACCCGGCTTTCGGCCGATGGCCTGGCGCTCATGCGCGCCGTCGCCGGTTCGCTGGGGGTTGCGCCATTGGACCTACCCTGGGCGGAGGGACCGAGGCTGTGGCGCGCGACAGACATCGCGGCGCATCTGCCTTTGTTCAAGGACTACGCGCCGGCAGCGGGCTTGCTTGCGAAGGCTGGGGCTTGGGACGAATCGAAGCATCCGCGCTGGCCTGCAGGATCGGAAGATCATCAAGGCGGGCGGTTCAACCACGGCGAAGGCGGCGCTGTCGCCGAGGGCCAGCCTGCGGCGCCGGGCATCGGCCATAAGGGCGGGCCGCCGCTGGGCCAGCCGCCGGAAATTCCGAAGGAGGACCCAGGCACCGAACCGCTGCGCAATGCCTTTGTTAAGCTTGCAGCGACGCGGCTGGCGCGTGCCTTGGCCAACGCCGAATTTGGGCCTGCGGGAGAGTATCTGACCGTCTTGGAAGCGGCGGCGGAAGGCGCCGTTTGGCTTTACGATAAATATCCTTCTATCAAAGCCTATCTTGACGGGCCAAAGTCGCTCGAAGAGCTGCAAAGCGATTTGGGAAAGCGCAAGGGGTACGATGTTCATCATAT
>JBATYB010000076.1:0-1517 GCA_049673825.1 Methylocella sp.
ATCTGCATGACCTTTACAAGCAAATGACGGTGAAGACAATTGCGTGAAGTCTTGGCTGCCGCCGATCATGATTTTGTTCTGACCGAACCGGCTTCGAAACTGAAACATTTGCGGGAAAAGCTGCTTACCGCAAGAAGGCGCGGTTCACGCCGGACAAGGCGGCGGGGCCGGCGCTATTTGAGCATTCTCGCCGCCGGTTTTTTCGTCGCGACGGCCGCTGCAATCCTGCTCAATGCGCTTGTTTGGCAAAGAACCCGTCATCCCGCGCCGCTTTTCTCGCGCGCCGCCCCCTCTGCCGCCGCAAAAAAGCCAACGATCACCGGAATGAGCGCGGTTCCGGCATCGCGGCCCCGGCCCGCCGTTATCCCTGTCCAGGCGGACGACACGCCGGTTGAAAAGCCGGCCGCGCAAAAATCGCCGGTTGAACAGCCGCCGCTGGAGATGCCCGCCGGCGGCCATCCGCGACAGACCCGTAGCACTTCTTCGCCGCCGCGCGACGAAATTTCACAATTGCTGAAGGCGTCACCCGCGCCGCCTGCCCGGCCCGCGACGGAGCCCGCCGCGCAGGCCGTGCCCAGCAAATTGGTGCTGGCGGCACAGCACGCGCTCGTTAAATTGGGTTTTGTTCTGAACCCCGATGGCGTGGCGGGGGCGGCAACCCGGCAAGCGATCGAACGCTACGAGCGTGATCACGGACTTCCCGTGCGGGGCGATCTCTCGCGCGCCGTCATGCGGCGATTGAGCGCCGAAGCGGGCATTACGACCAATTGAGAGCGTGATCGATCAAGAGGTGGCCCCGAAAAAGTTGACGGGCTTTTCCGGCGCGGACCATCTCCAACTCTCTGATTTTGAGCGATTCCCTTTCGCGCGAAGGATCCCATCCTATCGAAAAGCGCGCTTGGGAGGTTCGCCCCGCTTGCTTTTTTGTTGACTTAGTTAGATAGGAGTCCTATCATGATGGCATGGCCGGGATGGAAACCACAGCTTTGCGAGACCGCCTCATGGACGGGCTCGAGCGATTTGCTTCGGCGATGCGAGCCGAGGTTCGCCGGTCGGTCGCCTCGCGCGGCCTCAATCCGGCGCAGGACGCAATTCTTCGGCTGCTGCTGGCTCGCCCCGCCGGTCTGAGGGTGCGCGTTCTCGCCGGATACCTTGGCGTCCGCCAGCCGACCGTCACCGGTTCGGTGATCGCGCTGGAGCGGAAGGGTTTCGTCCGCCGGCAAGCCGATCCGGCGGATGCCCGCGCCACCATCGTCAAGGTCACGCCGGAGGCTCTCGCGCAACCGGCTCCTGCCGTTCCCTCGGCTGCGGCCGCCGCTTTGGCGGATCTGAGCGAAGCGGAGCAGGCCAGCCTGTTGAAAACGCTGATCAAGCTTATCCGGAGCCTGCAACTTCGCCATGCAATTCCGCCGCAGCGGCTTTGCGTCACATGCAAATATTTCCGGCCGAATGTGCATCCCGAGGCGGCGGAGCCGCATCACTGCGCATTCGTCGATGCACCCTTCGGCAATCGCGCG
>JBATYB010000077.1:0-4663 GCA_049673825.1 Methylocella sp.
GTGCTCGCCCGCGCGACCGGCGCTAAACGCGGCGCGTCCGCGCGCGCGAACGCAAAATCGGTCTCGGGCAAGAGCCCAATGGCTGCCTCCGTCAATAAACCGGCACGGGGAAAAGCGGCCGCCGCGCCGAAAAAGACGCCGGCCATCGAGGTTTCGCGCCGCGTTGCCGCCAAACCGGCGGCGGCCGTGCGCAAGGCCATCGAGTCCCCAACTCGCACTCCGCAAAACACGGCCGCTAGCAAGGCGGCGGCGATTCTCGCCCTCAAGCGAAACGCCGCGAGGCTTTCCGAGGCGCGCAAGCAAGTAGCTTCGCCGCCTGCCGGCAGGCCGGCCGGAAACTCTTCGAGGCTGGATTTAGCCTCAAAAGAGCGAGCGGCGGCGGTCAAGAAATCCGAGCGGGAAATATCCACAGGATCTGCGTTGGGCCCAACGGACGCCATTGTCGCGCGCATCCCGGCGAAGAGTGCGGCGGCCGGCGGCCCATCGCAAGCCGCCGCAAAGGGATCAGGCCAGCCTTTTGCCGCGAAGTTCACTGCGAAGACGCAGGACTCCCAGACCCCGCCATCCATCGAGAGCAGGCCAGGCGCGCGGGCGCCCACGCGCCTCGACGCCGCCCAAACGAACAGGGCGGAAGCAAAGCCCGGCGAGAAATCGGTTCCCCCGGCGCATAAGCCGGCCAAGTCCACGACCCCTCAGCGGCAACTGTTCAAGCCGCATGAGTATGTGGTCTATCCGGCTCACGGCGTCGGCCAGATCGTCGCCATCGAGGAACAAGAAGTCGCTGGCTTCAAACTCGAGCTTTTTGTGGTCAGGTTCGTCAGGGACAAGATGATCCTCAAGGTGCCAACACTGAAGGCTGCCGGTGTCGGAATGCGCAGGCTCGCCGATGCCCCCGCCGTTAAGGCGGCGTTGGATACTTTGACGGGCCGGGCCCGCGTCAAGCGGACCATGTGGTCGCGCCGGGCGCAAGAATATGAAGCCAAGATCAACTCCGGCGATTTAAGGGCGATCGCCGAAGTGGTGCGCGATCTCTACCGCTCCGATACGCAACCCGAGCAATCCTACTCCGAACGGCAGCTCTACGAGACTGCGCTCGATCGCATGGCGCGCGAAATCCTTGTCGTGCAAAAGCTGACCGAGACGGAGTCGTTGAGAGTGATCGAAACGCAACTGCAAAAAGGCCCGCGCCGCGGCAAGACCGAAGAAGGCGAGGCCGAGGAAGCCGATATCGAGCAAGCCGCCTGAACGCCCTTTCGCCAAGGAGGAAGGCCCGGCGGCTTAGCCGGTTTTTTGTTTCGGGCCCTTCTCCTCGCACCGCGGGCCTAGCAAGTGGCCACTTGCCCCTTTATTTGCTAAGGCGGCGGTAACGAAGGGAGGTCGAAAGCATGGGTATCAACATCTTGCCGGACGTGGCGGAATCCCTCGATAAGGATCCTCAAACCTATAGCTCTGCCGACCCGTTTCCGCATATCGTCATCGACAACTTCCTACCTCAATCGGTCATCGACACGCTGGTCGATGAGTTTCCTGATCCCCGCAATTCCATTTGGAACGAGAGGATGAAGGACGCCTACCAGGTCAAGCTGGCGTCCAACAATGTCGATTCCGCCCCGCCTAGCATCAGAGATGTTCTCTATCAGTTGAACTCAGCGACCACGCTTCGAGCCTTGGAAAAATTGACCGGCGAAGGCCCGCTGATTTCTGATCCGTACTTCGATGGCGGCGGCATGCACCAGATCGAGCGCGGGGGCCGTCTTGTTGTGCACGCTGACTTCACACGTCCGAGGCATCTTCCGATCTTCCGAAGGCTCAATCTATTGCTCTATCTCAACAAGGAGTGGGAGGCCTCTTTCGGAGGTTGCCTGGAGCTTTGGTCGTGCGACTGCAAGAAGAAGGTGAAGGAGGTCGCGCCGGTCGCGAATAGGGTCGTCATCTTCACCACCGCCACCACGTCCTATCACGGCCATCCGACGCCATTAACTTGTCCTCCCGACAGGGCGCGGCGCTCATTAGCCTTGTACTACTACAGCGTTGAGCCGCCGAAACGCGCTCACACGGGGACAACGACGCGCTGGAGAAGGGACACGGGAGCGCGAAATGGGGCGCGTCAGCGAGCCGCGGCGTTCCTTTGGCGCGTCTCTCGCAAGCTTGGGGATATAGCCTCGCGATTGGAGTGAGCTGGCGATGGTAATCTAATTGTGGCCCGCGCAGCGGCTCGCGTATAGCACGCCTGGCGTGACCGCTGCTGGCCCACAGGACTCGCCGCGGCCGGGCCAGGCCGGTACAGCCACGGGTGCAGCGGCCTTCGCCTGGCGTCTATCTACGCGCTGCCGCGTGCGCGACCGGCTACCCACAACCACAATGACAACACGGCCACGCGATCCGGATCGTCACGGATTGGCCTCAAGCGTTTTCGTGTTATTTGGCAGGACGCTCAAGATCACGTGACTGAGGTTTATGTCCTTGCCTGGATAGCTTTTGCCGGCGCTGGTATTGTGACAGCTGAAACAATTGGTCCCAACATCCTGAACGAATGTCTCCAGGGTCGAGTTTGCAAGGTCGATCGAACCAATGGTCTCGGCATCGAGATTGCCATCGCCAGGCTTTAGCGTGTTGGCTTGGATCCAGGCAGTGCCGATGAGACGATAATTGGCGAAGACGGATTTGATCGCGGGATGGCCCTTGATCCCCGCTTGGAAATTCTGATTGGCGGATATGATATCCTGCACGCGAGAGTCGGGCGTCGCGCCGCCGTAGGCGAATTCGCGAAAGACATTGGTGATTGGCGCGATGATTTGGGTTGCCAGGTCGATTTTAAGATTTCTTGACACGTTATTGGACGCGTCGGCCGGCGTGCCCCCCTTGTAGAACGTATAGTCTTGCGCGCTGACGGGGCTGGGCGATTTTGGGTCCATGCCAGGAGGCAGGTCCGGGGCGTTTCCGATCTGCTCAAAGGTGCCCCAGGTAAACTCCGGGTGATCCTTGATGACGCCGACCACGTGCACGCCGACCAGTGCGACCGTGACATTGGGTTGGGTCTGGCCATTTGTTACGAGGCCGCCTTTGCCGTCGCTCGCGAGGAGATCGACGGTGGCGGCCGTTGTAAAGACGTTGCTTGTATTCTCGCCGGGCGCAACGACGCGCCATGCGGCCTTTAGGACGGTGGCGCCAATGGGATATTCTAGCGTGGGCGCGGCATTTTTGTATTTCCCGGCTCCGAAATAGGTCTTGGTGAAGTCAAAATAGATCAGATCCATGTGGGTCGAGTAATAGACCGCGCGGCCGTTCTGGCCGGCGAGCACGCCATGCGACCCCGCTTGCTCGAATGCATTCATCGATTTCGGTTTCGGGTTGCGCGGCTTGAGCACCAGCGTGCGAGGACCGGCCTTGGCACGCAATGCGTCGCCGGACGCGAGATCGTCATAGGTTGGCAAAAGCAGGAAATAGGGCTGGCCGGTCGCCGGGTCGGTCCGCATCCAATGGACGAACGCGGTCCATGACCAAACTTGGAAATCACAGTCGGTCCGCGGCGCCGGACCTTTGGGATCGATGAACAGAGGTTCAAGACCCTTCGATTCCCACCAGCCAAGCGGGGCCTCACAGGTTGTGGCCGCGGCGAGGGCCGCATTCAAGCCGAGGACCACGAATGCAGCGGCTGCGACCGCGATAAGTCCGCATTTGATCGAGGCCACCTTGTGCTTGATCTCGTGGCGCGTCCCGGCTCGGGCGAACGCGCGACCGAAAATTCGTTCCGATGAAATGGGCGAGGATATCCGGACACGCAGCATGTTTTCCTCCCGATCCATGAATTGCAGGTCATGAAGTCTGACGCGTGCTTACAATGCTCACGCCTTAAACCCGCTGCCACATCGTAACACGCGCATAGCGAAAGCAGCTATATATGACAAGTATCCTCCAATTTAAATGATTAGACAATATCCGACGGCGCTGATTCCGGCGCACGTCGCTCATTATTCCGAAATTTCATCGCCCGCGATCGATCCGGCTAAGGGGACGTTTCACGCCGCCGCCGCTCCCACCCTCTGGGCATACGGGTCACGTGCCCCGGCGGTTCGGCGGGGTCAAGCTTGGGCGGGCAAGTTGATTTGGGGAAGGCTGAGAGAGTTGAAGCAACGGCAGCGCAGGGCCTGGGGCCAGAATCCAGCCGGCGAACTGGCCGCGACAGCGGCATGGGACCTCGCCACGCCGCGACGGCCGCCTTCCTCGAAGCGGTCTTGGCCGTTTTGCCACTGCCGCCAAAAATACAAGCGTAAGGGAGAACGGCATCGTCACGCGCGGCGTCCGAAAGCGGACGCGAGACGAAAACCCGGGAAGCCGTCCGGCCGGTCATTCCTGCGTCGCGCCAAAACACCAGGCAAGGATTCCTTTTTGCACATGCAGCCGATTCTCGGCTTCGTCGAACACGACGGATTGCGGACCGTCGATCACATCGTCGGTGACCTCCTCGCCGCGATGAGCCGGCAAGCAATGCATGAAGATCGCGTCCTTTTCCGCGGCGGCCATCAGTTTCGCGTTGACTTGGTAGGGCGCAAGCAATCCATGGCGAAACGCCTCGTCCACGTCGCCCATCGAAACCCAGCAATCCGAGACGACCGCATCGGCTCCCTTCACCGCCTCATGGGGATCGTGGATGAGCTTCAGG
>JBATYB010000078.1:0-5324 GCA_049673825.1 Methylocella sp.
CTGCAACCCAAGAATTGCCTGGAGGAAGGCGAACGCCGAACCGGCGGCCCAGGCTTGCGGCACGTTGGCGCCGAGATATTGCACCGGGAAGTTTGTTGCGGTGCATTCGATGCCGGAATAAAGTTCGGGCATCTGGTGTTGCGAGAAATAGCTGCCGGCGCCGCTGACTTCGCGCGCGATGCGTGCTGCCTCCGTTGCAAAGCCATACCGCCGGAAGCCAAGCGCGATAAAGCCGTTGTCGTGTGGCCAGACCGAGCCGTTTTGGTAGGAATAGGGATTGTAAGCGGGGTTATCGGCGGAAAGGGTCCGGATGCCCCAGCCGCTGCACATATCGCGTGCGAGCAATCTTGTAACGACCCGTTCGGCGCGCTCGGGCGGCACGATGCCCGACCATAGGCAGAGGCCAGGGTTCGAAGCGACGCTCATGACCTGCCGCTTATCGCCATCGAGCGCGTAAGCATAAAAGCCAGTCTCCTCGTCCCAGAAGGAATCGTTGAATTTATGGAATAGGACGCCGGCTTTCGACCGCAAGGCGTTCGCATGATCGGGCTTGCCGAGAAAGTCGTAGATCTCGGCCATGCGAAGCCACGCGTCGTACACATAGCCTTGCAGCTCGCAGAGGGCCTTCGGCCCTTTCACTTTAGAGCCGTCCGCGTTCACAACGGCGTCGCCGGAGTCCTTCCAGCCCTGGTTTTCATAGCCTACGGGAGAGCGCGTCTCATATTCTTGGAAGCCATCTCCGTCGCGATCGCCGCATTTGTCTATCCATTCCAGACAATTCTCTGCCGTCGTGAGATGATTTTCGATCAGACCGGCGTCGCCGGTGGAAAGCCAAGCGCTGTGCAACACGATCGGGTACAAAATCGTCGCATCCGCTGTTCCATAGTAGGGCGTGTGCGGGATCAGCTTGAAATGCGCTAACTCGCCTCGCCGCAGCTCGTGCATAATCTTGCCGGGCTCCGCGTCGCGGTAGTCATCTCGCGCCTTGGCTTGCAAGGTGCCGAGTATTTGAAGCGCGCCGCGCGCGAAACCCGGATAGACGAAGGCGCTCTGCAAGGAGACGATCAGGCTGTCGCGGCCAAACAGCGCCACGAACCACGGCACGCCTGCCACCGGCACGAATTGCAGGTGGTCCGAGCCTTCGAACGGAAGCCGGAGCGCGGCCATATCATCCACTGCCTGGTCGAACAGACGGTAGAATTCCTCATTGGCAGTTCGGATTTTGAGGACACCGCGCTTCCAGTCTGCCGCCTTCATGCCTATTGACGACTGCCCGCAGTGTGCGATGCATTCCCTCGGCGCCTCGAAACGTGCCTTTCCATCCCCAAGCTCGTAAAGAATGCAAGAGTGCCAAGAAGCTCCGGGCGCCAAATCGATCTCGAAGCTCAAGCGGCCGTTGGCATAAACGGCCTGGGCAACGTTGTTTGCAATGCGAATGTTGACCTCACGCCCGAAATCCTTGTTTCGATAGGTTGTGCGCAGTTGCGCCGTGTCAGCCGACCATTCCGTGGTGATGCGCCCGCGCCGAATGATACGTTTGGATTTGACCTCGAATATATCGGCGAAGTCGCTTCGGACGGCGATTTCGAGGTTGAAGCGGATAGCCTTCATTCCTTGATTTGTAATATCAACATCCTCGTGGACTCCGCCATCGAGCGACCGGCCGAGCACAAGCGACAGAGTATGCTCGGGGATGCCGCCCTGCTCCGTCTCGATCACGGGATTTGTTAGATAAACGCGGGCGGCATAATGGGTGATCGCTCCCGAGTTGAGCAGCTCGAACGGCGCGCCGTTCGCGAAGATATTCCAGCTGCTGATCAACCTTGTATCGACGAAATAAAGCCCTTTGTCGCTCGGCCACGGAATTTGGCCATCATTGTCGGCGACCAAGATAGTTTCGCCCTGATTGATCACCAGTTGAGGCGGGCCGACAGTGATTTCGACAGGCATGTGCTCCCCCTTTAGGCGCGCTCTTCGGCCGTCCAAGTTAGCTTTTGTCGCGTAAGACAACGCTCAAGATCGCTATCCGTTCCGCACTCTGGTTGTTCGATTGGCGCGTGCGTTCACGTTCTGATAAGATTCATGCGATTGGATTAAGCAGCCCATTCGATAGTAGGCGCGAATAATCTGCGGCGGCCAATTGCGCCGGCTAAATTATGCCGCGTCCGGCCGCCTATCTTTCGCGGTGCCAAAGTTTTCGCTTGCGTCCCGTCCTTAACGGGCGGAACTGAAACTCGCTGGGGCGCAAAGTTGGATGGTTGCCGAGCCGCCTCTTCCCTTCGCGCTGGTCCCGCGTTCAGATCCGAGGCAACTAGGCATTGAGCGATTCATCTCGCGCCCATCACGTCGTTATCGTGGGCGCCGGCTTCGGTGGTCTTGAGGTCGCACGTCGTCTGGTCCGCGCGCCGGTTCGCATCACGATCATCGATCAGCGCAATCATCATTTATTTCAGCCGCTGCTGTACCAGGTCGCCACGGCTTCGTTAGCCACCTCGGAGATTGCTTGGCCGGTCCGTCATCTCCTGCGCAAACGCAAGGAAGTAACGACATTGCTCGCCGTCGTCACGGGCATCGATAGCGGGCACGGCAAAGTCCTGCTCGAAGACGGCGGCGTGGTCGCTTATGACACGCTGGTCCTGGCGACCGGAGCGCGACATGCCTATTTCGGCCACGACGAGTGGGAGTCCGATGCGCCCGGCCTCAAGACGCTAGAGGATGCCACCACAATTCGACGGCGGATTCTTCTTTCCTTTGAACGGGCCGAGCACGAGACCGATCCCGCGCGTCGCGCTGCGCTGCTCACCTTTGTGATCGTTGGCGGCGGGCCGACAGGCGTGGAATTGGCCGGCACGATCGCTGAACTCGCACATGAGAATCTGCGCGAGGACTTCCGCCACATCGACACGCGTAAGGCGCGGATCATATTGATCGAAGCTGGCCCACGCATTCTGCCCAGCTTCACCGGAGACCTCTCCGCCTATGCTCATGCCGCGCTCGAGCGGTTGGGAGTCGAAATTGAACTCGGTCGCCCGGTCCGCGAATGCAATGATAACGGCATCGTCTTCGATGACCGGAAGCTATCGGCGAAGGTCATTCTCTGGGCTGCCGGCGTGCGAGCCTCGTCCGCGGCCGATTGGCTCGGTGTGCCGGCCGATCACGCCAACCGCATTAAGGTGGCGCCGGACCTCAGCGCTCCCGGCTATCCGGAGATCTTCGTGATCGGCGATACGGCGACCATCGATGGATGGCATGGTAAGCCGGTGCCAGGGATTGCGCCGGCCGCCAAGCAGCAAGGCCGCCATGTCGCCACCACGATCAAGATACGCCTTCGCGGCGACGCTACACCGCGACCGTTTCGCTACAAGCATTCCGGCAGTCTCGCGACCATCGGCAAGCGCTGCGCCGTAATCGATTTTGGATGGATCAGGATAAGCGGCTGGATCGCTTGGTGGATCTGGGGGCTCGCCCACATCTATTTCCTGATCGGCGTCCGCAATCGTTTGGCCGTCGCGTTGAATTGGCTGTGGATCTACGCCAGCGGCGAGCGCAGCGCCCGTCTGATCACGCAGGGCGAACAGCGGCCGAAACTACCGTAGGCGAACCGGTCCAGCGCGTTGGAATGTCCGCCGGTGACGATGCTCGCTATCCTGCGTCGTCGAGCGGATTAGCTCCGGCGACTCGAATGCCCGCCTACCGCAACAAGGCCAGAGTTCTTTTACATACGTTCTCGACGGTAAAGCCATATTCACGCATCACGACGTCGCCTGGAGCGGACGCACCGAAGCGGTCTATGCCCAGAACGTCACCGCGATCGCCGGCGTAGCGATGCCAGCCCTGCGATGCGCCCGCTTCGACGGCAAGCCGCGCATGGATTGACGGCAATAACACCTGGTCGCGATAACTCCGCGGCTGAGCGTCGAACAGTTCCCAGCTTGGCATGGAGACGACGCGCGCCGGAACCTTTTGATCTTGCAGCTTTTGGCGGGCCTCCACGATCAGGCCGACCTCCGAGCCGGTCGCTATCAGAATGGCGTCCGGCCTGCCGTTCGGCGCATCGGCCAAGACGTATGCCCCGCGCCGCAAACCATCCGCCGGGGCAAATTGGGTGCGATCGAGCGTGGGCACATTTTGACGCGTCAGAACCAATGCGACCGGATGGTTCCCCGCCTCCAGCGCGACACGCCAGGCGACGGCCGTCTCATTGGCATCGCCCGGACGAATGACCGTGAGGCCTGGAACCGCACGCAGGCCGGCGAGTTGCTCCACCGGTTGATGGGTGGGGCCGTCCTGCCCCAAGGCAATGCTGTCGTGGGTGAACACATAGATCACGTGCAGCCCCATCAGCGCGGCGAGGCGGATCGGCGGCCGAATGTAATCGGAGAAAATCAGGAATGTCGCGCCGAACGGCAAGGCGCCGCCGTGCGCCGCCAAACCGTTCAGGATCGCTCCCATGCCATGCTCGCGCACGCCAAAATAAAGATTGCGGCCGGCGTAGCCCCAGACGCCGCTCACCGCGCCTTGCTTATCGCATGCGGTCATTCCGGCGGGCTCAAAATCTCCCAGTCCCGAAAGTGCGGTAAAGGTCGATGGATTCAAATCCGCCGAGCCGCCGATCAATGCCGGCAATCGAGATGCAACGGCATTCATCACTCTTCCCCCAGCGACGCGGGTCGCCAGGCCCTTTGCATCCGCGGGGAAAACCGGAATATCCTTATCCCATCCCTCGGGCAATTCGCCGCGCATGACTTGTTGAAAAACCTCGGCCAGATCCGGAAACGCTCGGGCGTACGCCGAGAATTTAACTTTCCACTCCGTTTCGGCCGACTTTCCCCGCTCGACCGCCGTGCGAAAATGTTCGCGCGCCCGCTCCGGGATATAAAATGGCGGCTCTATTGGCCAGCCCAGCTTCTCTTTTGTCAGCCGCACTTCGCCGGCGCCCAGCGGCGACCCGTGCGATTCAAAACTGTCCTGCTTGTGGGGCGAACCATAGCCTATGTGGGTGCGCACCAGAATGAGCGACGGGCGTTCCGTCTCGCCGCGAGCCGCGCGGAGCGCCCTGTCGATAGCCGCCAGGTCGTTGCCGTCCGCGACCGGCTGGATGTGCCAGCCATACGCCTCGAAGCGGCGCGCACGATCCTCGGTGAAGGTGAGATCGGTTCCGGCCGACAGCGTCACATGGTTGTCGTCATAGAGAAAGATCAACTTGCCAAGCTTCAAATGGCCGGCGAGGGATGCGGCCTCCGAGGCGACGCCCTCCATCAGGTCGCCGTCGCTGACGATCCCGTAGGTGAAATGATTGACGATCTCGGCGCCGGGGCGATTGT
>JBATYB010000079.1:0-7350 GCA_049673825.1 Methylocella sp.
TTTTCCGTTGCATGATCTGGTTGACATGGACATCGAACTGTTGCGCCAGTTCGGAAAGCGTCTTCTCGCCCCTTGGCGCGGCCAGCGCCATCTTCGCCTTGAAAGCCGGCGTGTGGCTCCGGCGGGCCCGTTTCGTCATCTTCGCTCCTGACGGCGGCGACCATGATCGCCGCCGTCAGGCGGAAAATCCGCTTATCGCTCTGTCCAGATTTGCGAGGCCAGCTCTGTCTGCAAGGTCACGAACTTTTCGAGACTTCCGTCTGGGGCGTCGCGATCACAATCACGATCGCCACGGTGATGATGCTCGTCGTCCGTCGGCAAGGCGGTTGGCGCAAGCGCGTCGGTGATCATCACGAGCTTGGTCGGGCGGGGTTCGCCGTGGAAAAAGGGCCGGCCGCCTAGGGGCGAGCCGAGCAGTGAAAGTCTTCCTTTTCATCCTGATCCCTGCACGGGGCGATAGCCACCCCGCGGAGAACTTGTCCGAAGCCGGCGGTCTCCAAAACATGGAACTGTTCGTCGGCGGGCAGGCTCGTGGCGGCAAGACGATCCGTAATCGCAACCAGCCTATTTGGATCAGCGCCCTGGTCGCCCGAATTGCTGATCGTCGATGAGATGGCGAAGATTGTGACCGTGCCGTTCCGGTTCACTTTCCCGGTCAAATTGCGCAGCCCGTCGGTGGCGGGGTAGAGGCTCGCATCCAAGCCGGCAATCCTATACTGCGTGCCGAGACCGAGACCACTTTGCAACGTGTAGGCGAGATGCCAGGTTCCCCCGCTTAGGGTCCATTTCTGCAGCCCGCCGTTGGGGTTTAGCGCGTTTGCCTTCGTATTCACGCCATCGCCTTCATCGGCGACGTAGAGCGTGGTGGCGTTCGCAAACCAAATTCCGAACGGATGGAAGTTGGTTGTGGCGAAGCTCGGGGACGTGGGATCGGTGGAAATGTTCGTGGCGAGACCCATCGGGAAGCCCGGCAGAATCGCAACCTGCGTGGAGGACGCTGTCATCAAGGTCGGCAGCACGCCCGTTGCGCCAACTTGAAAAACGGTGTCGATACCATTGCCGCCGCTGCCTTTTGTGACATAAAGCGTCTTGTGGAAGATCGTCTCGCCGCGGAAATTGTCGTCCTTGCCGGATTTGTCGGGAGAGTAGGCAGGGGAGCCGTACTGCGTAACCGAATATCCATATTGAAATCCCTTAGCCGCGCCCAACGTGCCTTGGCGGACACCGACAACAGTCGTGTCTGGGACGTCCGGTTGGGCGATCTGCACACCCGTGTTGTTCACGATGAACACCGGCGGAGTGCCGGAACCGTTCCCGGCATTGCCGGCCGTGTAGTAAATGTTCTGTCCGTAACTGTCGTTCAAAATCGCGGCGCGGCCGTTGTTGCCGCTATAGGCGTTCACCGGGGTCACACGGAGCGATCGATCGACATCGATTTCAACAATGGCCCGCTGATAGCTCGCAGCGACCGGATTGGTCGGATCGACATGGGAGGGCGTATTGGAATTCGACACGTCGAGCGTGTTGATCAGCGCCTTGTAGCCCATAAAGGTCAAAGCGCCTCTTGTCGTCGATAGATTGAGCGCCAATTCCGACTTTGAGCTGAAGCTGGTGACGATGCCGGTCCGGTCGGTCACGTTCAGGGTATTGACCAGAAACGCCGAACGGTTATCGGGGGAAAGGACATATTGCCTGAGAATGAGCGGCGAGGTGACGCCGAAACTGCCGTCCACGGCGGCGTTTTCGAAGACGTTCGGGTAGGTGCCGTCCGCAATTGCCGTGCCGCCGCCGGGCAATGTCTGGCCGACCGTGACCGTGGCCGCGGTCCCCGCGTAAGTGCTGCCGCTCACGATGAGGGCGCCTGGAATGAATGAAAAAGAAGATTCGGAAGCTTGGCCGGCGCCCGTGGCTAGGCCGGCGGCTAGCGCAATTCCACCTGACACGGTGCAGAGGAGACGAAAGCGCAGGCTGGCATGAAGTCTGATGTGACGAGTTGGACTGCATCCGGTCGTTTGTTGCCTACGCATTATCCCTCCCAACATTTTAGCGATGTTTGGTTGCTCTGATATTTTCCGCTTCAGCCCGGCACGGATTTGCAATTGGCGTTGCCGGTCGTATGGCAAAGTTGAATTTCACCACAATGACGACAGTGTGAATATCGCGTGACGCTGGCGCCGTGCGCGCAAGTTGGGAGAGCGAGAGGCGCTCTTGCACGGATCGGCTCTGGTTGCGGGTTCCATGCGTTCCCTTTCAACAGTCCCGCCCAAAGCCTAAAAAAACCCGATGAATCTAAAAACCGGACCTTCAAAGCTCGTGGAAGCCGCCGTGATCACCATTAGGAGAAACAAAATGAAACGCGGTGTTCTTCCTTGGCTTCTCGGTGCGCCATTTCTCAATATTATTCCGCTTGCCTTATTCTGGCGTTGAGTGCCAGTTGGCGCGGCAATGAATGCCCGTTGCTTTCGGTGGGCGGATGTTTGGGGCCTAAGACTCGATCCATGGCCAATCCGGGCGCCGGGAGTGAAATACCTCGATCATGCAACAAAACGGTGCGCCAGAAAGAAAGCCGTCACCGATGACGGATGCCACGGCCGGCGGCCCTGACCCAAGCGCTTACGATGCGCTGGCGCAAGCCAAGGAGCTTTTGCGCTCGGTGCGCGCCGGCGCGCTTGCTACCTTGGTGCCAGGGAACGCGTTTCCGTTCGCGAGTCTTGTCAATGTCGCGACGACGCCTGACGGCAGCCCGATCTTGCTGATATCGCGTCTTGCCGCTCATACCAGGCACCTTGCACTCGATCCCCGCCTTTCGCTGCTCCTTGTGCAAACCGGCGCGGGCGATCCCCTTGCGCATCCGCGCGTCACGATCATGGGAAGGGCCGAATGTGTCATCGACTCAGGCGGCCGCGCGGCGCTGAAGACGCGCTTTTTGGCCAGGCATCCGGAATCGGCGCTTTATGCCGATTTCGGCGACTTCTCGTTTTGGCGCGTGGTTATGGAACAAGCGCATTTGAACGGCGGGTTCGCGCGGGCTGGACACTTCCAAGCGGCGGCGCTCGCCACATCGCTCGACGGCGCGGAAGCCTTGATCGCGGCCGAACCGCAGGCGCTTGCCGAGGTGAATGCGCACCATCAAGACGCACTGGCGCGGTTTGCGACCGCGCTGGCGGGCAAGCCCGATGGGCCATGGCGGGCAACCGGGATCGATCCCGAAGGCATCGATCTCGGCTGCGGTGATCGAACCGCGCGCATCGCGTTTTGCCGCCCGGTTCGCTGCCTTGACGACCTCCGCAAGATGTTGCCTCAACTAATCGAGGCCGCGGGGCGAGCCGCAAGCAGACAGGGACCGGATGCTTGACGGCGAGGCGCCGCGCAAAGCTTGGCTGCTAGCCGTCATGTCATTGACAGAACACGATTATCCCGTACCATTGAGGGCAATCGTTCCAATATGAAAAGGCATGTAAAAGTGGATCGCACGCGGACGTTCGCAGTCGTTCTTGAGCCCGAAAAAGAGGGCGGTTTTACCGTGCGCGTTCCCTCGCTTCCCGAGATCGTCACCTACGGGAAAGACGAGGGCGAGGCATTGGCCATGGCCGAAGATGCCATCCGGTTGGTGCTTGAAGATTGCGCCGCGCGAGGCGAACCTGTTCCGGCCGGCGAGCCCCCACGCATCCGCAAGGTCACCGTCACCCTGGCCGCATGAACCGGCGGCTCCCTTCCCTCAAAGCCAAAGAGGTCATCCGCGCCCTGAAGCGCGCGGGCTTTGTCGCATCGCGAACCTCAGGTAGCCACTGCCGCCTTATCCATTCGAGCAATCCCGCCCGGAAGGTCACCGTTCCGCTGCACAGCAGTACTGACCTCAAGCGCGGAACACTACGCAGCATCATCAGCCAAGCCGGCCTGACCGCGGCCGAATTCATTGCCATGCTCTGATCGAACAGCCGGTTAATAGAAGTGTTCAAGAGGACAAGCCGTAAGGCTTATGCGCCAAGCTTTCCTTATTACCGGCGCGCTGGTAATATCCATCCGGCCCGCATATTTTCCCTTGAGGGCGCCGACCACTTTTCCCATGTCCTTGATCGACGAGGCCTTGGTCTTGGCGATGGCGCCGGTGATCGCCAGCGCCACTTCCGGCTCGCTCAGCTGTTGCGGGGAATCGGCTCTTTTTTGATCCTAGCCGGATCGTCCGGCGTCGTATATTAGACCTTGAGTTCCCTGCCAGCGCGGATCTTTATGGCGGCGCCTGGCCGGGCCCCACTGAGGGGTCCAGTTTGTATGAAAGCGCATTGTCGGCCGCGAAGCTTGCCTGGGCAGCGTAGCTGGCCGGGATTGCGAAGCCGCCCGCGCCGTGTGGGCACGAAACTTCAGGAGAGAAAATAAATGGGTGCTAGCGTGAACAGTCCGACAACCAACGGCAAGCTGCGCGACTGGGTTGACGAAATGGCGGCGCTGTGCAAGCCCCGCCAGGTCGTCTGGGTTGATGGAAGCCAGGAGGAGTACGACCGGTTGTGTCAGACGATGGTCGACGCCGGCACGTTCATTCGCCTCAATCCGAAGAAGCGCCCAAATTCCTATTTGGCCCGCTCGCACCCGTCCGACGTGGGCCGGGTCGAGGACCGGACCTTCATTTGCGCAACCAACAAGGACGACGTAGGCCCCACTAACAACTGGGCGCCACCAGCTGAAATGCGCGCGACCTTGCGCGGGCTGTTCGACGGCTGCATGGCCGGCCGTACGATGTACGTCATCCCATTCAGCATGGGGCCGATCGGCTCGCCCATTGCCAAGATCGGCGTGCAGCTCTCCGATAGCCCCTATGTTGTCGTCAATATGCGGATCATGACCCGCATGGGAAAGGCTGTGCTCGATGTGCTCGGCAGCGACGGCTTCTTCATTCCGTGTGCGCACTCGGTGGGCGCGCCGCTCAAACCAGGACAAAAGGACGTGCCGTGGCCGTGCGACGGCGACATCAAACGCAAATACATCGTGCATTTCCCCGAGACCTACGAGATTTGGTCCTACGGCTCCGGCTATGGCGGCAATGCTCTCCTCGGGAAAAAATGTCTTGCGCTGCGTATCGCCTCGGTCATGGCGCGCGATGAAGGCTGGCTCGCCGAGCACATGCTGATCATGGGCATCCACGCCCCGAACGGCGAGAAAACCTATCTCGGCGCCGCCTTCCCGAGTGCCTGCGGCAAGACCAATCTCGCGATGCTGGTACCGCCGAAAGGGTTTGAAGGCTGGAGAGTCAGCACCATCGGCGACGACATAGCCTGGATCAAGAAGGCGCCGGACGGGACACTCCGCGCGATCAATCCGGAGGCGGGGTTCTTCGGCGTCGCGCCAGGCACGAACGGTCAGTCCAATCCCAACGCGATGCAGACGATCGGCAAGAACAGCATTTTCACCAATACCGCGCTGACCGACGACGGCGATGTCTGGTGGGAGGGGATGACCGACAAGCCGCCGGCGCATCTCATCGACTGGAAGGGTGAGGACTGGACGCCCGGCTGCGGCCGCCCCGGCTCGCACCCAAACGCCCGTTTCACGGCGCCGGCGAGCCAATGTCCATCGATCGACCCGGATTGGGAAAAGCCGGAAGGCGTGCCGATCTCAGCCTTCGTCTTCGGCGGCCGGATGAGCAAGGAGCTGCCGCTCGTGTTCCAGGCCTTCAACTGGTGCCATGGCGTCTATAGTGCCGCAACGATGGGTTCCGAAGCCACGGCGGCCGCGATCGGCCAGGCGGCGATGCGCCGCGATCCAATGGCGATGCTGCCGTTCTGCGCCTACAACATGGCCGATTATTTCGGCCATTGGCTCAACGTAGGGCGTCGCCTCTCCGATCCGCCGCAGATCTTCCGAGTCAACTGGTTCCGCAAGGACGAGAACGGCAAGTTCATCTGGCCCGGCTTCGGCGATAACATGCGAGTGCTCAAGTGGATCGTCGACCGCGTGCGCGGTCGCGGCTACGCCGTCGAGAGCCCGCTCGGCTGGATGCCGCGGCACGAGGACATCGAATGGAGTGGCCTCGATTTCCCGGCGGACAAGTTCTACGACCTGATGGCGGTCGGCCGGAACGCCGGCGCCGCCGAGGCGCAGGCGCACGAGGAGCAGTTCGACCAGTTCCTCGATCGGCTGCCCAAGGAATTCGTATTCGAGCGTGAGCTTCTGCGCTCGCGGCTGTGGCGTTCGCCCGACCGGTGGGAACTCGCGCACAAGGATACCGTTCGGCCCGCCGCGTGAGCCAAGGTCGGCTGTTAGGCAAGAATTTCGTGAAACTCGAGGCCAATGTCGATGGCGCGGTCGAGGCGGCGCAGCCGGGGAAGCCCGAAGGCGCGGCGAGCGCTTCGCGCTAAAATTCCGGGATGGCCTGTTCCTGGCTTTTCTGGTGCCCGCCCGCGTGGAGTTCGCGTGCCGGCGCCAAGCCCCTTTTCGCGCGGCGCGGTTCCCATCGGCTCGTTGCGACGCGTTAACACATAGCCGTGGAGCTGTTTCTTATGATCCTGAAACGGCGCCAAGGCGGGGCCAATCCGGACGACGTCCCGCTTGATGTTGAAAAGGCGAAGCCGGCGGCGCTGGCTTGGAACCGGCGCGGCCATCGTGGCTCGGCCAAGATGGGGGTTCGCCAGCAGTCTGTCGGACTTAACGGACGACGGCAACATACGATTCAGCGACGCTCCGCAGCCTGCGATCGATGTCGCCGATATCGGATGCCATTTAGTCCCCCACGCCCGCCGGTCAAACTACGCGCGTTAGAATCATCCGAGCCGCATTATCCGGCCTCATGGAACGGCAATCCGCGCGCCAGTGGAAGCCCTCGGTTTGGTCAACGCCGCGATGCCGGTTCGACGATCTTTCGCAAGATCGCGTCTTTGTTGGCATCGGCGGGCGCCGCGGCGGCAACCGCATGATTTCTGTTTGCCCGCGAAGGGTTCGGCTTTCGCCAAAAATTCCGCGACCCTCTTGCAGCAAAATCCTCCGTTTCGAAGCAGGGGATTTCGCCAGATTTAGCTTTGCCCCTTCGCCGCGCGCTTCACCCGATCGCCCTCGCGGGGCCCCGCGCGGACTTGATCGCATCGCGAAAATCGGGCAAAAAGCCCTTCTGCCGCCGCTCTTCGCCGTCTCGCACCGTCCGGCTTCGCGGGCTTTGCGTCCATGCCGTCTCCCTTGCGCATCGGCATTGCCGATCTCGGCACCGTTGGAGCCGCGGTTCTAACGCTGCTCGGCCGGCAGGCCGCGGCGCCGGACCGGCCGGCAAATCGCGCTTGCGTAAATTGCTTTATGGAAAATAACGGCACGCGCGGCGTCCGAGCCGCATTCCGCAACCGGAATATCACAAGGTAACCATACAAA
>JBATYB010000080.1:0-11833 GCA_049673825.1 Methylocella sp.
CATTCAAGAAATCGGCGCGCGATACCATCTCGGACCCAAGGGCCGTTTGCTTGTTCAAGAGACCCTGGACCTGATCGCTCGACATCCGGGAGGTTTTGGCGGCTTCCTGGAGAGGTTCAAGGCCGCCGGTTTCGCCGCCGAGGTTGCTTCCTGGGTAGGAGGAACCGATGCCGAGCCGCTTTCGGGGCAAGACGTGGAGGAGACTCTAGGCTCGGACGTTATTAGCGAGATTGCCGATAAAGCCGGCGTAAGCCAACACTTCGCGAGAACGATTTTGGGCTATGCAATACCTAAAATCGTCGGTCAGCTGGCGCGAGGCGGAGCTATCCTGTCGGCAATTCCCGCGGCGGCATCGAGTTTCCCCGACTTGGCCATCCGGCATTCATCCTCCCACGCCGACGAAATGACGCTGCCTGGAGCAGAGCAAATTCCGCCGAGCGGCATGGGAGGCGGCGCCGCCTCTCCTGGGCTCGGCCGGTTGCTCATTCCGGCCGCCTGTCTGGTGGTGACGCTCGGAGTTTTGGGATACGCGATTTCATCAGGAAGGTCGGGCTCTCACGCGACCGTACGATCCGCGCCTGTCATGGCGCAAAATGCGCCGGCGGCGTCCCCGCCCGCGCCGTCGACTCAAGAGCGTTTGGCGCCCAGCAAGCCGGTGGCGTCCCCGCCCGCGTCTTCGACCCCAGCGCGCTTGGCGCTTAGCAATGAGGACGGCCTCATCGTTTACTCCGGCACTGTCGGAGACGACGCTACTCGCACCGCAATCACCGACTCGCTCAAGGCGGTGTTCGGAGCCGATAAAATCACCGGCGAGCTTGCCGTAAACGAGCATGCCGGCCAGGCGGCGTGGACGAAGGATCTCGAGGCAACGCTCGATAAGTTCAAGACGCCGGGGTCGCAGGCGCTGTTTGAGGGAAATGCCGTTAGCGTCGGGGGAACGATCCCTGATGCGGAGCGCGACGGGATCATAAGCTCGGTGAAATCCGTCCTCGGGCCCCGATTCGCAGTTGCCGCACTTGCAGGTAGCACCACGACAAAAACGGCGGCGGCGTCATCGGCGCTCAATTCTGGTTTCAGCGGCAAAAACCCAGTTGGCGCTCCCAATCAGCCGGCCTTTACTCTGCCGGCCATTTATTTCGATCCCAATAGCGCCGTGATTCCATCGAGCAGCAAGGCTCTCTTGCGTCAGGCGGCCGATTCGATGAAGCAATTGCCTGCTGGAACAGTGGTTCGGATCAGCGGCTACACCGATAGCGCCGGTAATCCAACCGCCAATATAAAGCTGTCGCAACGGCGTGCCGATGCCGTGCGCCAAGTCCTCGTCGATGCCGGGGTCAACCCCGCCATGCTGAGCGCGAAAGGCTACGGGAATTCCCGTTCCTTGGCCAACAAGGAGACAACGGAAGGCCACGGGAACGGCCGGATGAAAAGCCGCCGGCGCGAGGAGCGGCGCGTCGAATTTCGCATCGCCCAACAATAGCGCCGGAGTCTAAAGTCATCGTGGTCCATCGCCCCGGCGCCTTTCGCCGGTTGCCGCTCCACGCGGATTATTCGTTATCGTTCATGGGTTCGAGGGCGGGGCCGCGCGCACTGACCGCGCGGGGTTCCGGCAGCGGCTGCACTTGCGGGAGCGGCGCCGTCGAAGCCTCGGTCGTATCCGGCTCAAAGCCGTCGCGCTGATAAATATCCTCGCGGAACTCGGCAAGACCCTCGGGCGTGGCCCACGCCGTGATGTACACCCAATACACCGGAACCGGAAACGCGAGCTTGACATCCACGCGCTCGCCGGAGCGGATCACTTCATCAATATGTTCGCGATCCCAGCCCGGCGTGTCCTTGAGCAGCCAGGTCACATAGTCGCGGACGTTTTGGACGCGGATGCAACCGGAAGACACAAACCGGTCATCGTCGCCGAAAATGCCTTTCTCGGGGGTGTCATGCATATAGACACCATAGGGATTGTTGATGTTGATGCGCACGACGCCAAGCGAATTGATATCGCCGCCCGGATCCTGGCGGAACTTGTAATTGACCGCGTCGAGCGAGTTCCAATTGATCTGATCGGATTGAAGCTCCTGACCGTCCTTGTCGAAAATCCGGATCTTATGGTCGGCCAGATAGTTCGGATCCTTTTGCATGCGCGGGATCAAATCCTTGCGGATGATCGACGCGGGCACGGTCCAATACGGATTGAAATTAATGTCGATCGCCTTGGTCATCATGACCGGCGATTGGCGGTCGATCTTGCCGACGCCCGCCGCGTGATGCGTCACGACAACGCCGTTCTCGACCGTCTCGACCGCCATCGCCGGAATATTCGCCATGACGAAACGTTCGCCAAGGTTGCCGGAATAGGAGCGCAACCGGACGAGGTTCACCTCGAGCTGATGCAGCCGGACATCGGCCGGGATATTGAGCGCGGCAAAGGTTTCCCTTGAAACCACGCCGGTTTGGAGCAGCCCGTGGCGGGCCTGAAAATGTTTGACCGCGGCATCGACAAACGAATCGAAGACCGGCGAAGCCCCGGCCGACGGATCAAGATCGCCCGATGCCGCGAGCCGTTTTCGCAGGGCGACCACGGCCTGGCCGCTTACGCCTAGTTTCAGCGTCCGTCCCGCGGGAACCGCGACCCAGCCGCCATTGGCGACGATCTGGCGGTAGGTTTCGATCGCCTGTCCGGTCGCCGCGAAAGTTTCCACCGAGAGAACCGGCGTGCTCGAGCGGCTCACCGCAAGGCGCGGATCCGCATCGTAACGTTGCGCCCACTCGGCCTGTTCGCCGAACGCTAGATCGCCCTGCCCCGCGGCCGCGCCAGCGGCATGAGATAACCCGAGGACGGTGGCCACGACCGCCGCGCGCCCAATTGGATAAAAATGATGACACGGCAAGCGCGACAAATCCTTTTTCGTCCTGATACCCAATGCCTCGACCTCCAACACCACGGTCTTCCAAACCTGATCCGGCGGCGTCGCCGCGATCCGGCGCTCGCGCGGACCGCATCTCGACCTGCGACGATCTAGCGCGACCGGGCCTCGCGGCCAGTGGCGTCATTGGTTTGGAAGAGCTTCTTGAAGACCTAGTGAGCACTCAAACGCCAGACAAAGGCGCGTGACCGACTCTTCTATTGAGCTGACGCCGCAGGGGCGACAAAGGCACAAACAGGACGGCGAATTTGTGGCGTTGAGGGTCGAAATATGGCCGCGTCCAAAATAACCAGGGCAAGGACTCGCGCGGTCGAGCGTCATCTTCGGCTTGGCATCGCGTCCCGCGCGTCACAGCCTGTACCTTATCTGGTCCGTCCAGAACCGTTCGAGCCGGACCAGCGACTGGTTAAGCTTCGTAAACTCGCCGGGGCTGATCCCGCCGATTTGCTCCACCGTGGCGACATGCTTGTCATAGAGCCCGGAGACGATGTTGTGGACGTCCCTGCCTTTTTCGGTCAGGCTGATTCGCACGGCGCGGCGGTCGATGCGCGAGCGGGCATGATGCAGATAGCCGGTTTCGACCAGTTTCTTGACATTGTAAGAGACGTTCGAACCGAGGTAATAGCCGCGCGTGCGCAATTCGCCGGCGGTCAATTCCTTGTCGCTGATATTATAAAGCAGCAAGGCTTGCACGGCATTGACGTCGCCGCGGCCGCGCCGGTCGAATTCGTCCTTGATCACGTCGAGAAGGCGGCGATGCAACCTCTCAACCATCCTCAAGGCGTCGAGATAGGCCGGCCGGACCTCGGCAAACCCGGCGCGAGGCTGCGGGGCCTCGCTTTTCAGGGCAGTCATCATGGGATTAACCTCGTCGTTTGCGTTGCGGCGGCATGCCTGGCGGCGCGTCCATGCAACCAAAATACGAATCACAAATGAAAACCAGTTTAAGCAACACGCTGAATCCAAGCTTTATATGCTTCGGTAAATCACACATGAAGTAAAGACAATTTTTACGATTCGATTTTGTTAATATTACGTTATACTATTAATTAATTTATTGTAAGTATTAGCGCGCGCATTCACTCAAGGAGCTCTGCGCGGGGGAGATATTAATTCATTGGAAATAATCGCGGCCGTCGTTACTGCTTGGCTTGAAGGCGAAGCCGGGCCGTCACTTCTTCCGGCCGCGCTTGGGCTTCGCGGCGGCGAGCATCGGCGCGGCGAGCTTTTCATATAAGCCGAAAAGATGCTCCACCCTTTCGCGGTCGCTCCCGAAAGGCGCCTTGCGATAGAGCCGATCGACCGCCTCGTCGAGCGCGCGATGCGCCTTGCGCAGATCCTCCGGCATGACGTCGGGATCGTAGAGATCGGCGAGCGTCGCGCCGTCATGGGCCGCGCGGGCGTCGAGCACGGCTTTCGCAAGCTTTTCGAGTTTTGTTTTGGCGGCTTCGTCGAGCTGCGGCCAGGGGAAGGGGTTGTAGACGATGCCGCTGGAATACCGGTAATCGTTTTTCAAGCGACCGCCGATGTTACGCAGCCAGGCCATGTGCATGCGCGAGGTGATGATGGCGAAGTCGGATAGGGTGGCGGTTTGGATTACAAAAAGAAGATCACTTGGGATTGTCGGGGGGAAAAGCCAACCGATTGGCACATAATCGCGGCGCTCTAAACTTGCCTTCGGAATCACGAGAAACGGAGCATTTGGTATGACTGTCACGTGAAAGCGCTGTGGGTAGGCAGCCAATTTAACTGTATCTTGTCCTCGGTCCTTTGCTCCGGTCTTCCCTTCAGCACTTTCTTTTTTCGACGGAATTTCGCCCCGGCGAAAGCAGCTGACGCAATTCATGCGATCAACAACCTTTGGCATCGCGCGAAGCACCGAGGGTGACACATTTTGCAAAGCTAGGATGTACCGAATGTTGCCATTGATAAATTCGTCGCTGCCGATAAAGGGGTGTAGGAGCTTTTCGGCGTCTGGCTCAGATGCAAGAAATTCCAGACGCTCCTCATCAGTAAAGATATAATATCCGCCATCGATCGGTTTAGAACCAATAATCGGCCATTTACTATTGAACAATGGTCGTCTTACCTCGTTAACGACGAGATGCCTGTTTTGTAAATTCGATGCATCGATAAGATAGGGGGAGAGAGCTTTATGCCTACTTTCAACTGGATTGCCGTTGATATCCTCATATGAAAAAAGCCGTTTCTCCTTCGGCTCGTCGTCGCGCCGCGTTAGCCCAATAATGACGCAATGGACATGGGCCTTGCCCCTGGCGTCGCTCATCCATGCGAAGGTGCGGTGCGCGAAGGCGATTTCCAGCCCGTAACGCTCGAACAGCAAGGGCCACAGCTGCGCCACCTGCTCGCCCTGCGTGATCGAATTCGTGGCGACAAAACCAATACGGGGCGTTTTCGAACCCCGGCCCTCACCCTGAGGAACGAGCGAAGCTCGTGTCTCGAAGGGCGAGGGCCGCAGCGCATCCTTCGAGACGTTGCTTTGGACCACCTCATCCTTCGAGACGGCGCTTCGCGCCTCCTCAGGATGAGGGCGGCGGGGCTCACCAAGCCGAACATACTCGCCTGCCTTGATAAACCAGGCGCAGACGTAATCGAGCGTGCCGCCGGAACCGCCGAGCGCCGCGATGCGCATGACCTGCTTGCGCCGCGCGGGCGTCTGATATTTGGCGCCCCCGAACGGCGGATTGCCGAGAATGTAGGAACATTTTTCGGGCGCGAGCACTTCTCGCCAATCCGTCTCCAGCGCGTCGGCATTAACAATGTGCGGCGATGTTTCAAGCGGGATGCGTGCATAGCTTTTGCCGAACGTGGCAGAGAGCCGCACATTCATGATGTGGTCCATCATCCACATCGCGACCTCGGCGATGCGGGCGGGAAACTCGGAAATCTCGATCCCAAAGAACTGATCGACATTGACCTTCGCCATGGTCGCGACATCGAATAGCTGATCGGTTCCCTCTGACCCGAAGTGGATTTCCTGTAGAACCTCGATCTCCAGCTCGCGCAACTCGCGATAGGCAATGACGAGAAAGTTTCCGCAACCGCAAGCCGGATCGAAAAAGGTGAGACCTCCGAGCCGGTCGTGAAATGCCTTCAGCGCTCTGCCGCGTTCGGTAACTTTAAGTGCACGTCGTCGCTCGTCCTCGATTGGCTTAAAGGTTTTTTCCCGCCAGGGGACCTTGCGCGCCTTCAGCCGGGCAAATTCGCTCTTCAGATCGTCGAGAAACAGCGGCTCGATCACCTTCAGAATGTTTTTCTCGCTGGTGTAATGGGCGCCCCGCTTGCGGCGGGAAACTTTGTCCATGACCGATTGAAACAGCGAGCCGAAGATCGCGGGCGAGATTTTTTCCCAATTGAAGCTACAGGCGTACAAAAGCTTCTCGCGCATGGCGCGGTCGAAATCGGGAAGCGGCAGGCGCTCATGGAAAAGCTCGCCGTTGATGTAGTCAAAGCGGGCTAAATCCCCGTCGAGCTTGTTGCCGCGCTCCGTCTCCGGCGTATCGAGCACCTCGAAAAGTTTTGTCAACTTCGGGCCGAGGTCGGTTCCGTCCTCACAAGTGCGATCCTTCAAATAGTCTTGAAAAATCCCGAGCGGCTGGAAAATGCCGGTGTCGTCGGCGAAGAGACAGAACAAAAGGCGGACCAGGAAACGCTCGAGCTTGTGGCCGCGATAGCCCGCCTCGTCGAGCGCGTCGTGCAGCGCGCCCAGGATTTCGGAAGCGAGAATATTGACCGGGTCTTGATCGCGAAAAACCCGCCGCTCCTGGCCGGCGATGAAGCCAAAATCCTGAACGTGATCCGGCAGCTCCGGGAGCCGGAAGCACACCGGCCGGTCCGGCGCGATGTCGAGATCGTAAAGCTCGAAATTCTGAAAATCCGACAAGAGAATATAGCGCGGCAGCTCGTGCTCCTTGAGGCCCGGAAAATAATCGAGCGCCTGCCGCCGCGCGGGTTTCAGGCTGCGCCCGGCGGACTTTTGCTCGACGAGAAGCTTGCCCTTCCAAAAAAGATCGAGATAGCCGCGCTTCTTTAGCAGCTTGACGGGGTGTTCGAAGCTTGCGACCCGCCGCCTGGTGACGCCGAACAGTTGGAAAAACTCGTTGTAAAAAGTTTGCGTCTCGCCCCGCTCGTATTGGGCGCCGTTCCAATCCTCGGCGAATTTCGCCGCGCGGGCCTTGATATCGTTCCAGTCGAGACGCATGGGCGGGATCGAATCGGATGCTTTGCCGATCCTATATCGTAAATCGCACGCCTGGTCCCCTGCCCGCTGCGGCAAAAATCCGGCAAGACCCAGATGCGGGCCGGTTGAGCAACGCCCGTCGGCCCGGCGGCCCGATCTTCGCCGCCGGCGCTTGGCGCCAGCCCTGTTCCTTCGGTGGTGGCCAGTGTAAGCGGGTATCATGGCCGAATTAATCAACATCGACCTAGGCGGGCGCTCGCGGCGGCTGCGCGTCGATACGCTCGTCACATTGCGCTGGCTGGCTCTGCTCGGACAGGTTATCGCTCTTGTCGTTACCTATTTCGGGCTCGGGTTTTCGCTTCCGCTAGGCCTTTGTCTTCTTGTCATCGCGGCTTCGGCCGGGCTCAACATCGGCCTGCGGCTGCGCTTCGGCCGCATCGAACGGCTGGAGGATGTGCCGGCCGCATTGGTGTTGGCGTACGATATCCTCCAGTTGACGGCGCTTCTCTATCTGACCGGAGGGATCGAAAATCCTTTTTCGGTGCTTTACCTGGCGCCGATCATGATCTCGGCGGTGTCGCTGTCGGGCCGGATCACGCTGATTCTGACCCTGCTCATGATCGGCGCGGTATCGGCCTTGACCTTCCGGCATGACCCGCTGCCTTGGTTTCCGGGAGAGCAGCTGCAGCTCCCCTTGATCTACGACACAGGGATTTGGGTCGCGATCGTGCTCGGGGCGGCCTTCATCGCGATCTACGCGTCGCGCGTTGCCGTCGAGGCGCGCAAGCTCGCCGACGCCTTGGCCGCGACCGAGCTCGTGATCGTGCGCGAGCAACATTTAACCCAGCTCGACGGGTTGGCGGCGGCGGCGGCGCATGAGCTCGGCACGCCCCTGGCCACGATCACGCTCATCGTCAAGGATCTCCAAAAGCAACTTCCCGCCGGCGATCCTCTCGAAGAGGATCTCACCCTGCTCGCGCAGGAGACCGGCCGCTGCCGGGCCATCCTAGGCAAGCTCGCCTCGCTTGGCGGCGATGACGGCAATATTCTCGATGAAATGAGCTTGAGTCTGCTCATCGAGGAGGTTGCCGGTCCGCACCGCGATTTCGGAGTTCACATTTCGATTGTCGAGGATGGGCAAGGGCCGGAACCGGCCTGCCTGCGGAACCCGGGGATATTGTACGGGCTCGGCAATCTGATCGAAAATGCGATAGACTTCGCCGCTTCGGAAGTCCGGATCGGGGTGAAATGGGATGCGGCACGGGTTACAATGGTCATAGAAGACGACGGCCCCGGTTTTTCTCCCGATGTCGTTGGCCGATTGGGTGAGCCTTATGTCACAACCAAGAACGACAGGCGCGCCAAAACGGAAGAAGGTGCGGGGCTGGGCCTTGGCTTATTCATCGCCAAGACCCTGCTGGAACGCTCCGGCGCGATCGTCAAGACCGAGAATCGCGTGCCCCCCGCGACCGGCGCGGTGGTTACGATTTTGTGGGAAAGGGCAGCTTTCGAGCGCGGGGCCAAGCGATTACCCGCTAGCGGCACCGCGGCCAAACCCGTGGCTGAACTCCGGCCGCGCTCTTAAGGCAAAGCCGGGGCGCTTTCGCGGCCCAGGAAAACGCGAAATATCTGTTGATTCTCTTTTGCTTTGTCGTGTTTTGTCCAGCAAATGATTCAAGCGAGGAGACCGGCAATGAAAAACGCCCCCCCCGAGCCGGTCAAGGCGGGAAAGCCGAGCGAAGATCAAGGTGTGCAGGGCGGTTTCGGGCCGGATCGCTCGCTCTTGATCGTCGACGACGATAATACCTTCCTGACGCGCCTTTGCCGCAGCATGGAGACGCGCGGCTTCACCGTGACCGCCGCGCACTCGGTCGCCGAAGGTCTCGCGGCAATCAACGAAGGCGCTCCCGCCTTCGCGGTCATCGACCTGCGGCTTGCCGACGGCAACGGGCTCGACGTGATCCGCGAATTGAAGGCAAGGCGCCCGGACGCGCGGGGCATCATCCTGACCGGCTATGGCAATATCGTCACCGCCGTGACCGCCGTGAAGCTCGGGGCCTTCGATTATCTGGCCAAGCCAGTCGATGCCGACGAAATCTTCAATGCTCTCATGGCCACTCGCCACGACAAGGCTGAACTCCCGGAAAATCCAATGTCGGCCGACCGGGTGCGGTGGGAGCACATTCAAAGGATTTACGAGCTTTGCGGCCGCAATGTCTCGGAAACGGCGCGCCGTCTCAACATGCACCGGCGCACCCTGCAGCGCATTTTGGCGAAAAAGGCGCCACGTTGAAGCAGGTCGTCATCAAGAGGGGGCGGATTTTTTCGACAAGGATCTGCGCCAACCCATGGATTTTAAGCGACACCTGTTCGATCGCGGGATTAGATGCAATCGGGAATCGTTAGAGTCGATTCCTTGCATGCGCCTGTCGCGGGCATTGCTTCGCGCCGCAAAATAAGTTTAATGCGCGCTTCCCGGAATTATGCCAAAGGCCATGCGAAATGACCTTGGGGCCGGCCTCGAATTTTTCTCTTTGGGTTGAATGGCGGACATTTGAGAGGGACGCCACGGGCCTGCGGCCCAAGCGAGGGCGCGGCTTCGACGAGGCCGCCCGGGGCCGGTAGCTCAACGGTTAGAGCCGGCCGCTCATAACGGTCTGGTTGCAGGTTCGAATCCTGCCCGGCCCACCACATTCACCGTCGGACGGCGTCCGATAGCATCCGTATAAATCCGAGAATCAATTTATATACAGCCATATGCGTAGTCCAAAGGCGTCGCGAGGCGCCCAAAACGAGTTGTTGGCATCCGACGAATTTGTTGGTATATATGCGCGCATACCAACAGCCATGTTGCCGAGATGCCAACATGTCCCTGTCCGACACCGCAGTCCGCAATGCGAAGCGCCGCGAGAGGCCTCAAAAACTGAGCGATGGCCGCGGGCTGCACCTTCTCGTCAACCCCGACGGTGCCAGCTACTGGCGCATGGCCTATCGCTACCAAGGGCGGCAGAAGACCCTTGCGTTGGGCGTCTATCCGATCGTGTCGCTGGCGGAGGCTCGGATGGCGCGCGACGCCGCAAAGAAATTGCTCGCATCCGATATCGACCCGTCTCAGGCGCGGAAGGAACAGAAGCGCGCAGCCCGACTGTCGGCCGAGAACACCTTCGAAATCGTGGCGCGAGAATGGTGCGAAAACCAAATGGAGGGATGGACAGCCCGTTACCATGACCACGTCGTCACGCGGCTTGAGGCGGACGTGTTTCCGGAGATCGGCTCGCGGCCTATCGCGGATATCGAGCCGCCCGAGTTGCTGGCGATTTTACGCAAGGTCGAAAAGCGCGGCGCGCTCGAAATCGCGAAGCGGCTGCGGCAGACGGTCGGCCAAGTCTTCCGATTCGGCATCGTCACGGGCCGGGCGAAGCGGGACCCTTCGGTCGACCTGAAGGGCGCGCTCAAGGCCTCCGGGTGGCAAGCACATTACAAGGCCATGCCACGCGAGGATTTGCCGGAATTCCTGCGGGCGTTGTCCGCGTATGACGGCGAGGCGCGGACGCGATTGGGGCTGCGTCTCGCGGTGCTGACCTTCGTGCGCACCACGGAGCTGCGGGCCGCGCGCTGGGACGAAGTCGACCTTGAAGCCGCCGAGTGGCGCATCCCCGCCGAGCGCATGAAAATGCGTGCTCCACATATCGTGCCGTTGTCACGGCAAGCCGTCGAGACATTCGCCGAGCTGCGTTCGATCGCCGGCCGAATCGCCTATGTGTTTCCGTCGCCAGGCGCCGAAGGCTTCATGTCAAACAATACGATGCTGTTCGCAATGTATCGGATGGGCTTCCACGGCCGCGCCACGGTTCACGGCTTCCGCGCGGTGGCTTCCACCCTGCTAAACGAAATGGGGTTTCATCCCGATTGGATCGAACGCCAGCTTGCCCATGACGAAGGCGACAAGGTTCGCGCCGCCTGCAACCACGGGCAATACCTCCCCGAGCGCCGGCGCATGATGCAGCTATGGGCGGACTATCTCGACGATGTTGCCGACGGTAGAAAGGTCGTCGTTAGTCAATTCGGGCGAGCGGGCTAATTTCCAGCTGCTTCGGCCCGCGCCTGGTAATCGCCGCCAAATGTCGGCGCTCTTGGGGCCTCAAACAACGCCAGTCCCCCCCTGCGATCCGACGTCCTTGCCGCGACAAGGCATTAATCTGCGCCACGGACATAGTCATCTTCGCTTCCTCACTTGGCTGAGACGGCTGCATGGACGGCGCTATATAGCCTTCGGCCTTGTTGTCCAAATCGAGAACGTCGCCAAAGGACACGCTCGGATCCTCGGTTTCTTTTTTCAAAGCTTGACTCGATTTCACGCAGCCTTACGTCGGATGAGGGGCTCGTCGAGCGGCAGAAGATGATGCAGCAATGAGTTGACTATCTCAGTAAGTTGAAGGCTGGGGCGGAAGTGATACCGCTGCGCGGTCACATGGCTTGACGGTTTGGCCGCGCCTATGTCCTGACGGACTCGCCCGCGGGCGCTGCGAAATCCAGAAAAATGCCGATCAGCCTACTGCCAATACTGCCGAAAGAAATCTAATGCCATGTCTCTGAATGGGTGACTCGCTGGGGGGATTCCCGAATCGGCTGCGGTCTGATTGAAGATGCCAAACAGGGGGATGCTCGACTACGCGGCGCTGCGCGATCAGGCGCGGATGTACAAAAG
>JBATYB010000081.1:0-4175 GCA_049673825.1 Methylocella sp.
ACGGAAAGCTGGCGGAATCGCGATATTGCTTGTCGCGCGCGCCACAAAAAACCCGGTCTCGCGGCCGGGTTTTAAGTTTGTCCGAAAGGAATTGCCTTGGCCGCGATATCAGTATTTGGCGACGATGGGAGCTGGACCCCACAGGTTGAAGTGATAGTTCAAGCCGGCGCGGACGATATTGCCGTTGAAGCGCGTGCTAGAGGAGGGAGCGCCGCCGGTGAAGGGGATGCCAGCGGAATTGAAGTTCGTAAGCGGGCTGAGGGCAAAGGTCGCGCGGCCGAGGTCGTAATAGAGATATTCGACCTTAAGGCTCCAGTTGGGGTAGAACAACCATTCGAGGCCGCCGCCGACCGTCCAACCGGCAAGCGCATGTGAAAAGCCGCCAAACGAGCTATAATGGTCGGGCAGGAATACATCGCTTTCCACGATCTGCGTGATACTGGTGCGGGTACGCGCATCACCATAAGCCAGACCGCCGGTTCCGTAGAGAAGGAACGTCGGGGTAATGAGGAAGCCGATGCGGCCGCGCACGGTGCCAAGCCAGTCGACGCTTCTGGAGGAAGACAAGTTCTGATCGATCGGAGTACCTGCGAAACCGGAGACCGTCGCCTGTCTAAATACGAGGTTTGAGCCGTTGCCCGCAGCGATGCCTTGGAAATCGGCCTCGAGGCCGGTGACCCAACTGTTGCCGAACTGGTAATTGTAGCCGATCTGGCCGCCGCCGATGAAGCCATCGTTCTTCACGGAGACGCTGCCGGTCGCGAGCTCGGCGGACGCTTCGCTAAAATCCGTCCCCCCGACGAGGTTGGGATTGCCGAACACGTCGCCCGTAAACGTACCGACCGTATTTTGGTTGCTCCACGTGTAACCGGCATTCAAGCCGATATAGGGGCCGGTCCAGCTGAAGACCGGGGGCGGCGGCAGATAGACCGGCGGCGGGGCGCGCGAGGGGAGGTCGGCCGCGACGGCCGCCCCAGTGAGCGCCATGGCGCCGGCCGATGCCAAGAGAGTGCGGCGGAACATGTTTTGTCTCCTCGAAGGACGATAATGTTAAACCGTTAGCAGGTTACGCGATTTGCGCCGGTCTTCAACCTTTATTGGCCCATCCACCGCATTATCCCGAGCCCTGTGGCGGAAACGCAACGGAGAGCTGGCGGAATCGCGATATTGCTTGTCGCGCGCGCCACAAAAAACCCGGCCGCGAGGGCCGGGCATTGTTTTGTCGCGCAGGAAAAAAACCGGACCCGGAAAGCGCCGAATCAATATTTGGCGACGACCGGAGGCGGAGTATAGGAAATGAATTTGTAGCTAAAGCGGGCTTGAACCTGGCTTTCGGTCAAATGATGAGTGAAGAACACATTGCCGAAGGTGATAGAGGAGAACGGATAGTCCGGGCTACGGCCGAAATCGGAGTAGCGGTATTCGGCCCCGATCGACCAGTTGTCGGTGACGGCATATTCGAGGCCGCCGCCGACCGTCCAGCCGGTGCGGGTCTTCGAATCGGTCTCTTGCAGGAAGAAAGGAAAGCCGACCGAGTAATCGTTCGTGATGCCGGCGAAGGCGGCGCCGCCGGTGCCGTAGATGAGGACGCGGTCGAAGGCGACGCCGATACGGGCGCGGATCGAACCCTGCACATCCGCGTGCGTGCTCATCGTAACAAACCCAAACTCCGAGTTTCTTGTCCCGTTGGCGCTGGTGCCGTCGACCGAACCTTCGAGCCCCGCGACCCATGGGCCGATCTGCAGATTGTAGCCGAGATGGGCGCCGCCGATCACCCCCTGCGGCTTAGTGTTGAAAAAGGCATCCTGAACACCATCGACAGTCACGTCGATGGGATCGCTGCCCCAGGCGTAGCCGATCTGGCCGCCCATATAGAGGCCGCTCCAGGTGAAGACCGGCGGCGGCGGCAGATAGACCGGCGGCGGCGGGCGGTTCAGTAGGTCGGCCGCGAAGGCCGGGCTGGCGATGGCGATAGCGCCAACCGATGCCAGGAGGATGTGACGGCGCATGGGGTTTTCTCCGTTGCAAAATTAAGGTCTAAACAACTACGCCGTTGGCGCGCGCCCGCAACCATTATTGGCTCGCACGCGGCGTTATTCTGGTAACTGTGGCGGGAATGCCACGGACGGCCGCCGAGCGGAATGAAAGCCCGCAAAGCCGCCGCGAAAAACCCGGCCGCGAGGCCGGGTTTTGTCTTTGTGGAAGCCGGGGCCGAGGCAAGCGGCTTAATATTTGGCGACGATCGGAGGCGGAGCGTACAAGTCGAACTTGTAGTCGAAGCCAACCTGCACTTGGTTTTGTTGGATCCGGCGGCCACCGGTGAGAAAGAAGCCTTCAGGCTCCCCAGCGAACTGCCCATCGCGGATATGGCCGAAATCGGTAAAGCGGTATTCGGCCCTGATCGACCAATTGTTGGTGACGGCGTACTGGATGCCGCCGCCGACCGTCCAGCCGACGCGGGTGTTCGAACGGCTGGCTGACGCGAAGAAGGGCACATCTGGGGCTGCGAGCGACAAGTTGGTGTTGAAGCCGCCGAAGGCAACACCGCCGGTGGCGTAGATCAGGGCGCGGTCGAAAGCGACGCCAAGGCGGCCGAGAATCGCACCCTGGATGTCGGCGGTCGAGTTCGCCGTCAGAGTGCTGCCATCAGGAAAGACGGCCACGCCGGTATTGCTCAGGCTGGTCCCGTCGACCCTTCCTTCGAGGCCAATGACCCACTGGTTGATCTGATAGTTAAAACCGACGTTGCCGCCGCCGATCACCCCGTTCGGCGTGCCGCCGACGGAGCTATTGAGAAGGGCGCCCTCGGGACCAAAAAAAGGATCAAATCCGTTGAACTGATTGGTGCCGGTGCCCCAGGCATAACCGACCTGGCCGCCGATATAGATGCCGGTCCAGGTGAAGATCGGCGGCGGCGGCAGATAGACCGGCGGCGGCGCGCGGGAAGGAATGTCGGCCGCGAACGCCGCCGATCCGGTGAGAGAGATGGCACCAACCGATGCCAAGAGCAATTTACGATACATAGTCTTCGTCCTTTCAGGAGGGTGAAGGTTAGCCAGCATACCCGAATTCGCTGACCCTTTGCCGTGAAACCGCCTTAACGCATGCCAATTTCAGGCACCGTGACTTATCCGCAACAGAAGGCGCCGTTGCCATAATCCTGGCCCGGTTCTTGCGGCGGGGCGGGATCGTTGGCACATCGCGGGGGCGGGAACTCAATACCGCGCGGCGAAGGGAGCCCCGCCGAACAAATCGAATTTGTAGCTGAAGCCCGCGCGAACGGCGTTTTCGGTCTCATGATGATTGACGAAGGAGCCGAAGCCGAACGTGAAGGGCGTGGCATCCGTGAAGTTGCCGAAATCCGCGTAGCGGTATTCGGCCCGGATCGACCAATTGCCGGTGACCGCATATTCGATGCCGCCGCCGATTGTCCAGCCGGTGCGGGTTGTCGAGCTTTGGTCGAAGCCGAGAAACCCGGTGGCGCTGGTGTCGAAGCCCGCGAATTCGGCGCCGCCGGTTGCGTAGAGAAGTGCCCGGTCGAATGCCACGCCGAGACGGCCGCGAATCGATCCCTGCACGGGGACGCTCGTATGGTAGAGCACGCCGCCGGGGCTGAACGACCTGCTGATGCCCGTTCCCTCGACATCGCCTTCGAGCCCGGCGACGAATTGGTTGAACTGAAAATTATAGCCGACATGGGCGCCGCCGACGACGCCGTTGGGGGTGAAGTCGGTACCGAAGCCGAACGGAAAGACAGTGACGGTGTCGGTGCCCCAGGCATAGCCGATCTGGCCGCCGAGGTAGAGGCCGGTCCAGGTAAAAAGTGGAACGGCAGGAGGGTAGACCGGCGGCGGCGCCAGGTCGGCCGCGAAGACCGGCGTGGCGGCGGCCAGGGCTGCCGCCGGGAGGAGAAATCTGCGAATCATGGTTTGGTCCCTTTCAGAAGCTCCAATTTCCAGCGAAGCTATGCAACCTCGCGAAGGAAGCAACGTGAATCTGGCCGAAATTGGGAAACTTCGTGTGTTTGTGATAGCTTAATGTAGGTTTACAACTTTATTTGGAGTTTATCGTGACGCATAATTGCCGACTCAATAGTATTTAAATTTTTGATAACATGAATATCTCGTTAACGCGCAGGAATATATATTTATAAATATACTTAATAATTTATGAAC
>JBATYB010000082.1:0-9641 GCA_049673825.1 Methylocella sp.
ACGGGAACAGCGAGGTCAGGATCGATAGAGCGATGTGGCTCGCGATGGCCCAACCGTCGTCTTGCGAAAAGCGCATGACGGCATCGTAGAGAACCCTAAAGACAAAGCGCATCGGTCTGCTGCCTCATGCCGGCCGGGATTTAACGAAACCCCGGGGCGGGCTCCGTCATATGCGGACGCCCCCGGTTGGCAAGAGTTTTTATGAGCGTGTCTGCAATACGGCCGGGTGCCGCGATATGTCCGGCCTTACTTGAGGGCGCTTGCGGGCATTGCCACACTGGCCAAGAACAGCGCGGCCGAAAGCTAGAACATGCCGCGAGGGATTAATTTCGGCGACGCGGACATAGCCGCAATCGGTAATTGGCGCGTCATTCCATCGAAATTTTGCGCTCCTTTCAGGACCTGCTGCCGAGTCAGGTCCTGGCCACACGATCCCACCTCCTACGTCGCGGCGCAGGTCCGGCAGCGGCCAGCTACTTCCATGACCTGCGCGCGGGGCGAGAATTTGGCTTCCGCGGCAAGCTCTCCGAGGGCTCCGCGCATGGCCGCCGAGGTCGCCTCGACGACTTCGCCACAAACCTCGCAAATCAGGAAGACGATCGGCTCCTGGGCGGCGTGACCGTGGCCGCAGGCGAGATAGGCATTGCGCGACGCAAGCCTATGGATGAGGCTATTTTCGAGCAGGAAATCGAGCGCCCGGTAGATCGAAATGGGCGCCGGCCGCTTGCCGGTCGCTTGCGCCACCCTGTCGATCATCTCATAGGCGCCGAGCGGGCGTCTTTCGCAAGCAAGAATTTCGAGAATACGCCGCCTTCCGGGGGTCAGGCTTATTTTGTTTCGGCGGCAGAGCGCAAGCGCGGCGGCGAGCACGCTCCTGGCGCCAGGACCCTCCAGCTCACCCGCCTCGAGAAGCTTTTCCCGGCGTGTATCATGTGAAACATTCATATCGCCATCATATCCCGATTGGGCGATTAAAGCGATCTTTTAGCACCAAGCTCCGGTTTGGGTTCATCTTTCCGCCGCGCCGTTGTAGCATGGCGATGCAGCAATTCGCCCGGCCCACGGGCCAGCTGGAGGACACATGACCCTCAAAACGCGCAATGCCATCGTGACCGGCTCGACCAGCGGCATTGGTCTTGCCATCGCCCGCGCGCTCGCCAAGGAAGGCTCCAACGTGATGATCAACGGCATGGGCGATGCCGCGGCGATCGAAGCCGAGCGGGCGGGCATGGCGAGGGAGTTCGGCGTCACGGCGGTTTATTCAGGTGCCGACATGACGAAGCCGGACGAAATCCACGCCATGGTGAAGGAAGCCGAGGCGAAGCTCGGCTCGGTCGATATTCTCGTCAACAACGCCGGGGTTCAGCATGTCGCGCCGATCGAGGAATTTCCGCGCGAAAACTGGGACATGATCATTGCCATCAATCTCTCCGCCGCGTTCCATGCGATGGCCGCCGCGATCCCCGGCATGAAGGCGCGCAAATGGGGCCGCATTCTCAGCACCGCCTCGGCGCATTCGCTCGTCGCTTCGCCATTTAAATCCGCGTATGTGACGGCCAAACATGGCCTTGCCGGACTGACCAACACGGCGGCGCTTGAACTTGCGACCTTTGGCGTCACGGTCAACTGCGTTTCGCCTGGCTACGTTTGGACGCCGCTTGTCGAGAAGCAGATTCCCGACACGATGGCGGCGCGCGACATGACGCGCGAACAGGTCATCCACGATGTGATTTTGCTGGCCCAGCCGACCAAGCAATTCGTGACCGCCGATGAGGTCGCCTCGCTGTTTGTCTATCTCTGTTCGGACGCGGCGGCGCAGATCACGGGCGCCAATTATTCGATCGACGGCGGCTGGACCGCCTGAGTTTGTTGCGAGGTTGGCATGGCGGACGCGAACGATCCAATCGACTGGACCGGGCAAAAAAAAGTGAGTCTCGCCCTGCAGGGCGGCGGCTCGCATGGTGCCTTTACCTGGGGCGTGCTCGACTATTTGCTCGAGGACGCAAGGCTCGACATCGAGGCGATCGCCGGGACGAGCGCCGGCGCGATGAACGCCGTGGTGCTGGCCGAGGGCTATCTCGAAGGCGGCCGCAAGGGCGCGCGCAAATGCCTCGCCAAATTCTGGCGATCGATCAGCGACGCCGGCGCGTTTTCCCCCGTCGAGCGAAAGTTTCTCGAGTTGTTTTTCGGCTCGCCGTTGCAGTCGATGGCCACGCAATGGTGGACCGATTTTCTCACCCATTATGCAAGCCCTTACGAATTCAATCCCCTGAACATCAATCCCTTGCGCGATCATCTCGAAGAGGCGGTCGATTTCGCTAAGGTGCGGGCCCTGACGGAGCTCAAATTATTTGTCGCGGCGACCAATGTGCAAACCGGCAGGATCAAGGTTTTCGAAGGTCCCGAACTCACCGCCGATCATGTCATGGCCTCGGCATGCCTGCCCTATTTGTTTCAGGCGGTGGAAATCGACGGCGTGCCCTATTGGGACGGCGGCTACATGGGCAATCCCGCCTTGTTTCCATTGTCCTATGAGACCGACTGTCCCGACATCGTCATCGTCCAAATCAACCCGATCGAACGCGACGCGGTGCCGCGCTCCGCGCACCAAATTCAAGATCGCCAGAATGAGATCACCTTCAACGGCGCGCTCATGAGCGAAATGCGGGCAATCGATTTCGTCAACCGGCTGATCGATTCAGGCAAACTTTCGCGCGACGACTACATGCGGCATTTCGTGCACAGGATCGACGGCGGACGTCATCTCGAATCCTTCTCTGCCTCCTCGAAACTCGATGCCTCCTGGCCGTTGATCAGCAAATTGCATGGGCTTGGGCGAGAGGCCGCCAAGCAATGGCTCCACGAGACCTACGATTCGATCGGGCGGGAGGGAACCCTCGATCTGCGGATGGCCTATAGTTGACCGGATGAAGCGGACGCGGTTTTTGGGACCGGTTGATTAATTGGAAGCGAGGCCGTTCCGTCATGGCAAATGGAGCGGCAAATGACGAAGAGGACGAGACGGAAGATCGCCGCGGCGCCGAAGGCAAGTATTGCTCTCGAGGCGCTGCTCGTGAGGTGGTCCCGCCTGCGGGGTCCACTTCCGCAATATCGCCGCGTTGCGCCGAGGGAGCGAATCTTCCTCAATCCTCGGGCAACCCGGCGCTGCCGCGCCGGCGCTGAAAATCCCCTCGCTGTTCCCGCTTGGCGCAAACCCGATTCGGATATTCCCTTACCGGCGCCAAGCTACAACCGCAAACTACTAGGGAGCACCCGCGGGCCGTCCCTTCAACTCCGGGACCAAGCATCGTGAACATTCTTCCCCGTGAAAAGCAAATCGAAGCTGTCGCCGCCGTCACCGAGGGTGTCAGCGTCGGCGCTGCCGAGCGCCTAACCGGCGTTAATCGGCCACTATTCTCTCGCCCGGTGTCCGTCCCCTCCAAGGCTGCGCCGCGTTCTATGATCGGCTTATGCGCGACTTGAATGTGGTCTGAATCGCATTGGACGAAACGTGGAGCTATGTCGCCAAAGCGCAGGCGCGCGTCACCCCGGAAGACGGCACGGACAAGGGCGATCAATATGTGTTCCTCGCTTGCCGGAGCTGCGAAGGCAGTCCCGAGCTGCCGCGCGGCAAATTGGCGCGTGATCCGGGGAATGCGGGTTGAAATAGTTGCGGCGTGGGGGAGAAGTTCCTGGCAGCCGCTTTGAAATGGCCGGACGCCGGGTTACAACTCCCGGCGAGATAGGATTTCCCCATGTCGATGATCGGTTCGATCCGCAGGCAGCTCACGCCCATCCATCCGGAGGGCTATATTTTTATCGCGGGCTTTGCCCTCGCCACCCTTGTCCTTGGCTCGTTCTTTGGCTCTCTCTTCTGGATTGGCGCGATCGCGACCGCCTGGTGCGCCTATTTCTTCCGCGACCCGGTCCGCCTCACCCCGCTCGACGAAAATCTGGTGATCTCGCCTGCCGACGGCGTCGTCTCCTCGGTCGGATATTTCGCGCCGCCGCCGGAACTTGGCCTCGGCGCCGAACCGATGCAGCGGGTTTCGATTTTCATGTCGGTGTTCGACTGCCACGTGAACCGCGCGCCGGTCGCCGGCCGGGTGACCAAGATCGCGTATAGGCCGGGCCTTTTCGCTAATGCCGATCTCGACAAGGCGAGCGAGAACAACGAGCGCAATGGCCTCGTCATCGAAGGTGGCGGCGGCCGTTTCGGCGTTGTGCAGATAGCCGGGTTTGTCGCGCGGCGCATTGTCTGTTTTGTGCGCCAGGGCGAGGTTATCGGCGCCGGCGACCGGTTCGGCCTGATCCGCTTCGGTTCGCGCGTCGATGTCTATATGCCCGGCGCGGCGAGACCCTTGGTGACGATGGGATCCAAGGCGGTCGCGGGCGAGACGGCGCTCGGCGACCTTCGCTCGAACGCGCCGCGGCGGAATTTCAAATCCGGTTGAACGCGAGCCAAGCTCAAGACCGGCCCGGGGCGTCTTGCCAGGCTATGTCCGCGGAGGCTGACGCTCCATCGCGCCTGCCTCGCCTCCAGCCCCCCCCGCGCTTTTGTGCCGCTGCGCGGCAACGGCGCCTCAAGCTCGCGGGACGGCGAAGTAATCTTCACGCCGCGCGCCGGATGAATCCGCAGGCGCGGGGATAACGCAATGCCGCCCAATCGTGACGTTTGCCGCGATGCGCACAAGATTGCCGATCCGCGTTTCCTCCCCGATGACCGTGTCGCCCACGGCGCCGCGATCGATCGTCGAATTGGCGCCTATCTCGACGCCGTCCTGAATAATGACCCGGCCAATCCCCGGCGCCCAGGGAAGTTCGTGTGGGGCTGGGGCAATGCCGGCATGGCCGAAATCGACGCTTGGCTGACCGATGCGCACCCCCGGATGCAAGACAACCCTGTCGCCGATCAGCGCATGGGTAATCGTTGCCTGCGGCCCGATCACGCAGTCGCGGCCGATGCGGACATCCGAACCGATGACGCTGTTCGCGCCAACGATTGAACCGGAGCCGATTTGCGCGCGTGGCCCGATGACCACCCCCGGATCGACGATCACGTCTTGTTCGAGACGTGCCTTTGGATGAATCGCGGCGCCTGGATTGATCCCCGCCGCGCCCAACAAGGATTTTGGCCGGATCGCCTGCGGAAACAGCCGCCGCATGGCGAGCGCGAAGCCGCGAGAAGGCTCTTCCATCACCAGGGCCAAGGTCGACTTTGGCACGCGCGGCGCGTCACCCGGCGTGACGAAGCAGGCGGCGGCGCGGCTGGTCTCCAGAAGCATGGCGATTTCCGGAGAATCGAGATAGGTGAGCTCGCCCGGCCCCGCCTCGTCGAGCGGCGCCACCCCGCTGACGATGGCCGATAGATCGGCGCCTTCATCGACCGCCGCGCCGGTGCAGGCGACGATATCGGCGAGCGATGTCCGGGCCGCGCGCGGAAAAAAAACCGGTTCGCTCATGCGAGACTCTCCGCGTCCGCCGTATCCGCCCCCCGCGAGAGCGCTTTGCCATGCCTGGCGCGCGGCCGCCGGTTGCGGCGAGCGCAGCGAAAATCGGCCGGCCGGACGCTTGGTCAGAAGGTGGTGCCGCCGGTGAACATGAAGAACTGAGTCTGATCGAACTGGCTTTTGGTGATCGCCTTGGCGAAGTCGAACCTTATCGGTCCGAGCGGCGACGACCAGATGAGCGAAACGCCCGCGGACGTCCGGATCAGCGGAGAGTTGCCGCCGACGGTGACGCAATTGCTTTGCGTGAAGAGCGGCGGGGCGAGGGCCGGGGTGCACACGCCGGTAGGACTGAAGTTCGTCCGCCCGTTAAATCCATACAATGTGCCGGCGTCGAAGAAGACGGCCCCCTTCAGGCCGAGATCCCTTGGCAGGCCGTAGAGCGGGAAGTCCGCTTCAAGGCTGCCGCCGAAATATTTGGTGCCGCCGAGCGGGTTGCCCTGTGGGTCGAACCCCCCCACGTCGCGCGCTCCGAGGCCGAACGGAGCAAATCCGCGGACCAGGCTTGGCCCGAGGTTGAAATTATCGACGATGCGCAATTGGCTCCCGCCAAAGCTCTGCAGATCGCCGCCTTGCAGATGCACGAGCCCGACGATCTGATCGTAGATCTCGTGATAGTAGCGGAGATCGCCGGTGGTGCGCACGAAGCGTTCATCGCCGCCCGCGCCCGCGACGTCCTGGCGAAGTTCGGCGAAAAAGCCGCCGGTCGGATTTTTGTTGTTGTCGAGAGTATTATAACCAAGCGTGTAGCCGAACATCGAGGTCACGAAGGGGCCCTGCGCCTCCTTGAGCGCCAAGGACGCTTCGCCGTTCGTCAAGCAGTTGTAAAAGAAAGTGGGGATAATTCCGGCGGTTCCCGGCGTGATCCCGAAAATCGGACTGGTGCAATCGTTGAAGGGTTGCGCGGCATTGTTGGGAACGTTGATGTCCGTGCGATAAATGGAATATCGCGGCGAAAAGGTCAGCTCTTCCGTAATCGGCAAGCCAAGGCGCAGCGTCCCGCCTGTCGTGAAGTTATTGTAGAAGGCAAATTGGAAGGCGTCGGTTTTATTCGCGTAGAGATCGAAGCCCGCGGCGATCCGGTCGCCCAGGAAATAGGGTTCGGTGAAATTGAATGTGACGCCCCGGCTGTATTGCCCCTCGGTGACCCCAAGCTTCACATATTGGCCGCGGCCCATGAAATTGGTTTCGGTCACCGAGACCTCGGCAATGAATCCCTCAGTGGTGGAATAGCCGCCAGACAAGGACAACGAGCCGGTCGGCTGATCCTCGACATCGACCACCACGATCACCCGGTCGGGCGTCGAACCAGGTTCGTTGGTGATCTTCACCTTCTTGAAATAGCCGAGGTTGTTGAGCCTCCGCTCGGCCCGGTCGATGAGCACCTTATTGTAGGCGTCGCCTTCGCCGATTTCGAATTCGCGGCGGATCACATAGTCGCGCGTTCTGGTGTTGCCGCGCACGTCAATGCGTTCGATATAAACACGCGGCCCCTCGTCGAGGACGAAGGCGATGGTCACGGTACGCGTCGCTGGATCGCGGTCGCCGCGCGGATGCACCTGCGTGAACGGGTAGCCGTGCTTGCCAACCTCCTTGGTCAGCGCATCGACGCTCTTTTGGACCAGGTCGCCATTATAGATTTCTCCGGCCGAAAGACGCACGAGCGGGCGCAGCGAAGCTCCGTCGAGGTTCGGCAAATGCGACTCCACGTTGACCGCGGCGACCGTGTATTGCACGCCCTCCTCGACGGTGATCGTGATTATATAGCCGCCTTGCGCCGGGTCGAATTGGGCGTCGGAGCCGACGACGTGAAAATCGGCATACCCGTTCTTGAGATAGAAGCGGCGGATAAGCTCGAGGTCCGAGGCGATCCTGTCGGGATCGTAGACGTCCGACGTCTTGAAGAACGAGAGGTAATTCATCTCCGTCGTCTGCATGAGATCGCGCAGCTTGCCGGAGGAATAGACGTGGTTGCCGACGAAATTGATCGTCTTCACGCCGGTCTTTTCGCCTTCGTCTATGGTGAAGACGACATCGACCCGGCCATTTGGCAGATCGACAGTCCGCGCGGTCACCTTGGCCGCCGCGCGGCCGGAACGCCGATAAATATCCTTAATCCGCTCGATATCCGCATCGACCATGGCCTGACTATAAGGCCCGCGCGATTTCGAGTGGACCTCGGCCGTCAGCGTTTCGGTCTTGACCTTGCTGTTGCCCTCGAAGGCGACACGATTGATGACGTTGTTCTCGGTTACGCTTATGACGACCCGGCCCCCGGCCCGGCTCACCTTGACACTGGAAAACAATCCGGTGGCGTAGAGATCCTTGACGCCCTTGTTGATGGAAGCCTGATCCGAGCCGCTGAAATACGCGGCAATAGTTTCGCTGTCGACACGCTTGTTGCCTTGCACCAAGACGTTTTCCGCGACCGCGGCGACACTCCCGGCGCAGAGGCAACCCCACGCGACGATTGCAACGGCGAACCGGCCTTGAAATTTACGCATCAACCGCATGCTAAGACCGGCCCCCACATCCACGAACGCTAACTCCATGCCTGGCGCTAGTTGGTTCTGGCGCTAGTTGGTTGACGCAAATTGTTGTAATTGAATGGCCAAAGCTTCCTCCAGGTTCCGCCAGGCGTTGTTTTTACAAGGTTTGGCATGCCCCGCAAATCAAGTTTCGTTGCATTGTAGCGATTTCGCCGGAGCGTGGCAGGCAAGACACGCATCACGGTAACCAATCCCTTAAGGAATATGGCTAACAATTTGTTTTTATTAGGTTATAGACAGTGGTCGACCAAACGCCGCCACGCCCATCCGCCCGCGGCGGATCACCCCAAATGCATCCATTGACGGGTCAGGCGAAGGATGTCGTTGTAGGTGGCGAAGACCATCAAGCTTGTCACCAGCATGAGGCCGACCTTGAAGCCGAACTGTTGCAGCTTGTCGTTCATCGCCTTGCCGCGAACCGCCTCCACCGCATAATAGAGGAGATGACCGCCATCGAGGAGGGGAATCGGGAAGAGGTTCAACATTCCGACCGAAATCGACAGAACTGCGGCGAGGTTGAGCAGGGCTCCAAGGCCGATCTTGGCCATCGCCCCGGAGACCTCGGCGATCCGGATCGGTCCGGACAGCTGGTCGCTGGATTCCGTCCCGGCCGCCAGGCCCTTGAGATAGCTGCCGGTCCGCGCCACGACATACCAGGTCTCCGACCCGGCAAGCTTAACCGAGTCGACAAAACCATAGTTCTGGACATGCCAATTTTCCGGCTTGCTTTTGGATTGGACGCCAAGGACACCGACCCGCGTGGTGCCGAAAGGGGTTACCACGTCGTGCCGGCGCGGCGTCGCGACGAGTTGCACCAATTTGCCGCCGCGATCGACGCTGAAATCCAGCTCCGTGTCGCTGGCGGTCTGCACGACCCGCTGCATGTCCTCGAAGCTATCGACCTTGCTCCCGTCGATCGAAACGATCCGATCGCCTGGCTGAAAGCCGGCCGCCTCGGCGGCGCTTCCGGCGGTAACGCCATCCACGATGGGCAGCAGGATGGCGCGCCCGTTCACATAAAAAATGCCGGTGAAAATGACGATCGCGAGGAGGAAATTGGCGAGCGGGCCCGCGGCGACGATCGCTGCCCGCTTCCAGACTTTCTGAGCAATGAAACTCACCGCCCGCTCGCCGGGCGGCATGGCCGCGAGGGCGGCTTCATCCGCCATCGAGGCGCCATTGGCGTCGCCGTGGAATTTGACATAGCCGCCAAGCGGGAAGGCCGCAACCCGCCAGTGGGTTCCATAGCGGTCGTTAAAGCCGAAGAGCTCCGGTCCGAAGCCAAGCGAGAAGGTGTCGATCTTCACCCCACACCAACGACCGATCAGGAAATGGCCGAACTCGTGGAAAAAAACCACCAGGCTCAAGACAAAAAGGAAAGGCAATATATATCCCGCGAGCGCCCAGATATGTGTGAGGATTGACATTTGAACTCCTAGCCGGTTTTCACCATGCCTTCCGCATGGCCTCGAGGACTTCGCGGCTCCCGCGACGAGATCATGCGGCAACCAAATATACGAGAGAACCGGCCTTTCCGTTGCGCGTTCCGGCTTAGCCGCATCTTATCACGCAAAATTGCACGGGG